>CAZJUM010000203.1:0-4260 GCA_964549175.1 uncultured Pseudomonadota bacterium
TTGTTTGTTATACAAAATTAATTGAAAAACGGTCCGGACAATGGGTCCACTTCACCTTCAATAGAGCTACTCAACTATTATTTCTGCACGGTGCTCCGAATACATTAAAACTTAAGCAAAGGACAAATAGTATAATGAAGGTTTTTTTCAAAATTTTTCCTCTGATTTAATTGACCATAAAATAGTTTAATACTGATTTCCTGGTAGTGTAATATTTATTGTGTAAATTCGAAAGGGAGTTAAAAAAAGGCGCTTTTCCTATAGCCTATGTGAGTAGATAATTTATTAAAACAATCGCTCAAGGAGAAAGCACCATGAAAATTGAAATCAATGTACCGGATTTAAGAAATTTCATCAAAGACATTCCAGAGAAACGAGAGAGGTTTTTTCAATTGATTCGTTACGACCTCAGAAAATCGGTGGGGAAATATCTGACAGAATTGATGAAAGAGGAGCTCACAGGATTTTTGGATTGGGAGTATTACGAAAGAAAATCTGGCAAAAAAAATTCAAGAAATGGCACATACAAACGCGGATATACCTTAAAAAGAACCGGAAAAGTTCAGGCCAATGTGCCATGAGGTGCTTTTCAAAAATTGTATTGTAACGGATTCAATTATCACTTTGAGCATTACAGAGATTAAACATCAAACCTTTTGCCAGGTGTTTGCCTGTATGCGCCTGAATTGTCCATACAGCATAATTCATCACGAGTATGAGCATAAGCACTCGAACAATTGCCTAAATCCCCTATTTCGCCAATTTAAGCAAGTAATCCATGTTCAGGTGAGATCGAAAATGGTCTGCCAGTTTTCGATACTGCTCATCTCGAAATTCTGTGATTGAATCAGCGCCCTCCATGCCTCCAGCTAAGTGATAATTGCTATCGATGGCTTTGAAAAATGCCGCCTTAAATTTAGGCATATCAAATAAACCATGGAAGTAAGTTCCCCAAACGCGAAAATTTTTATCCGCCGCACCATCCATTGATTGGTCTGAGTTCATTCGGATGACAGGGGTTAAATGATCTGCCGATTTGGTGATTCCCATGTGGATTTCATACCCTTCCACCGGCTCGCCGTTTGCCCGCCAGGTACCGGAAGAACGACTTAATACTTTGACCGGTTCCAATGTGCTTGTTACATCCAATAAAGCTAATCCTTCAACTTCACCGGGAGTTCCCTCCACTCCGGTGGGGTCGGAAATTTTCCGGCCTAAGATTTGGTAACCTCCGCAAATTCCGGCCAAATGCCCGTCACCTTGAGCGTATGCTTTTATTGAATCGCTCCAGCCGGTTTGTTCCAACCAGGTCATATCACCACGGACGTTTTTGGTGCCGGGCAGTAAAACCAACTGGTATCCTTTGAGTGATCGGACATTCCGCAGATAATGCAAGTTAATTCCCGGATCCTGTTCCAAAGGTGCGAAGTCAGTAAAATTGGAGATATGAGGCAGGCAGATGATCGCGACATTGATTTTATCGGGTTCTATGCTTGTATCCGCGTCAATAATCGAATCCAGTGATAGTCCATCCTCTGAGTCAATTTGAATATGCTGATAGTAAGGGATTAATCCCAGAACCGGAATCCTGGTTTTTTCCTCCAGATATTTTATACCATCATCAAACAATCGCCTGTCGCCTCGAAATCGATTAATGATCACCCCTTTGATTCTGGCGCGATCAGCCTCGGAAATAACGGCTAAAGTACCGATCACTTGAGCGAACACCCCTCCGCGATCAATGTCTGCCACCAATATGACAGGTGCGTCAGCATAGTGGGCGGACTTGAAATTTACAAAATCTCGACTCATTAAGTTGACTTCACCGCATGATCCCGCGCCTTCCATAACGATCAGGGAATATTGTTGACGAAGTCGATCCAAACTCTCTTTGGCATGGTTGAATAAATAATCGGTGTTTTTGAAATAATCCCCAGCTTCTTTATTCCCGATAACTTTTCCTTGCAGTACGACTTGTGAACCCGTATCCGAACAGGGTTTGAGTAATACCGGATTCATGTCCGCATGGGGTTCAAGTCGACATGCCTGTGCTTGAACTACCTGCGCCCGACCCATTTCCTCGCCTGTCCGGGTCACGGCTGAGTTGTTGGACATATTTTGCGCTTTGAACGGTGCGACCGACAATCCTTCTTCCCAAAAAAGTCGGCAAAGTGCCGCCGCGACGATACTTTTACCGACATCCGAGCCAGTTCCGAGTACGGAGATGCATTTTGCGGGAGTTGACTGATCTTTCATAGGTTCACCTGCGCGTGTCGGTTTTAAACTCTCTCATATGCCCGGAGGTTCCAAAAATGATTTCCGGACTTCCATTTATTGACCATTCCCTAAGGAACGTCAATATCATTTCTTGACCAAAAATAATGGTATGAGTTTTCTCCTTTTTTTAAACCTTAATCGATCAATTGAGGGTGACTAAATTTCAAACTCAAGCTTATTTTTCACTCTCTTTTAGCGTTTTTCATATATTAAGTCATTGCTTGCTCAAGACGGTGCGTCGGTCGCGGAATTGAAATCAATTGATTTAGCTGAATTTAATCAATCAGATAATGACCTGCAGGCAAGAATATCGAAATCATCGATGATTGTACCTGAGCTAAACACAGCTGACTTATATTGGGCAGGTGGTTTGGAAAGCGGTCATAGCAACGGGTTTTTTGTGAAGTTAAAAAATCTTGTTTTGACTATTTGAAAACTCAAAGACTGTATCACCTATCTATAATTGTAATGGTCCGGTGTATCCTTCTCCTTTGACTTATATTGGGCAGGTGGTTTGGAAAGCGGTCATAGCAACGGGTTTTTTGTGAAGTTAAAAAATCTTGTTTTGACTATTTGAAAACTCAAAGACTGTATCACCTATCTATAATTGTAATGGTCCGGTGTATCCTTCTCCTTGTTTTTATGCATGGAAGTGTCTCGTCAGATACTGATACGATAAACCAAAACACATTCCCAAGCCGCGTCAATATATCGAACCAGACGGCGTTTTTCATCGATTATGGCTCACCTGAGTCGATGGGTAGAGGGTTTTTGATCCGGATAGCCCCAGATGTTTGATGCGATAATAAAACGTTCCTTTTGGTATTCCCAGAACTTTTGCCGCTTCGCCAACATTATTATTGTGTTTTTCCAGGACATGCCTGGCAATCGATCTTTCAAATAAAAATTTAAGGCAGTTGAAATCCAGCGTGCTATTTTTCTCCAATTCGCTACTAACTGCCTTAACCGCCGGATCGTTTAGAAAATCCTCGAAAAGCGGGTTGAAATTCATTCCCAATTCCGAAAAAGCCTGCTCTTCGACAGTTAATCGACCCTCATTACCTAGGCTCGCCAAATGTTTTTTCGACATCGAGCGGAACAAGATACTTTCGGGTAATACATTTTTATCATAATATTGCCCATCAAATCCCAGAATAATAAGATTCTCAATAACGTTCTTTAACTCTCGGATATTCCCGGGCCAATCATACTCCATAAATAAGTCAATAATTTGCTGGTCAAGGGGAAGGTAAGTTTTTTTTGAATTCACCGCGAGTATCCGGATAAAATGCTCGACCAATGGACTGATATCTTCTTTGTGCTCTCGTAAGGGCGGGACATGAAGACTTACAACTTTTAACCGGTAGTAAAGATCGATACGAAACCGTTTTTCTTCGACCCTTTTTTTTAAATCCGCATTGGTCGCTGCGATGACTCGAAAATCACTCTTGACTTCCTTATGACTACCAATCCGATGAATCGTTTTTTCTTGAATCGTTCTTAGAAGTTTTCCTTGAAACTCGAGTGGCATGTTTCCTATTTCATCCAGAAAAATATCTCCTCCATGGGCTAATTCAAAGTACCCGATTTTCTTTTTTCCGGCTCCGGTAAATGCTCCTTTTTCATAACCAAAAAACTCGGCCTCAAACAACTCCTTGGGGATCGATGTACAATTAACGGCAATAAACGGCTTGCTACTTGATTCACTGGTGTTTCCTAACGCATTGAGATATCGCGCAAATACTTCCTTCCCGCTGCCAGACTCACCTGAAATCAAGACGGTGGTATTAAGTTCGCTCTGATGAACTTTTTTGAGATCTCGCTTAAGGCTTTCGACTGCTTTTGAGTTTCCGATTAATTGGTGATTCTTACCCATTGTGGATAATTTAATTCGTTCATTCATTAATTTATGGTCTTTGGCAATTCGGCATGAGATATAGTCAAATGTTGTGTTCAAAAAAGTTAAGCAGCAATATCCCTTTC
>CAZJUM010000204.1:0-4253 GCA_964549175.1 uncultured Pseudomonadota bacterium
AAACAAAGGGGTACGCCACTTCACTCTCAAACACAAGAATCAACTATAACTCCAATATGGATTGCGCTTCCCCTTTATATATCCAATAACCTGCGCTACAGCATATTTGGGTGGAATTGACACCAGTATATGGACATGACCGGGCATTAGATGGCCTTCCAAAACAAGGCGTTCTTTTTGTCTGGCGAGTTCTCGAACCAATTCACCTAAATGTATGCGAAGATGACCGTATATCGACTTTTTCCGATACTTCGGTATCCATGTGATGTGATACTTGCACTCCTATTTTGAATGACTTAGGCTTTTTGTTGTAATTATTGAAATCTCTTTTTTTATGAACTTTGAGCGGCTCATATCGAGAGAGATTTCTTAAATCCCTGTAACTGTAAAACTCTGATGGTCCACTCAGCAAAGCTGGGGGGTTACCTAACTGCAATTAGACCTGATAAGTCACTTATT
The DNA here is from genome assembly GCA_964549175.1 of uncultured Pseudomonadota bacterium. Classification (GTDB taxonomy): domain Bacteria; phylum SAR324; class SAR324; order XYD2-FULL-50-16; family XYD2-FULL-50-16; genus CAZJUM01. The sequence continues at coordinate 460 of CAZJUM010000204.1, forward strand.
GATTGGGAAGCGGGAACACGTTGAGCCCGTGGTGTTGGCTGCTTAGTCGGTATGACTTATTCGCGTTGCGTCCCACTCCGGTTGAAAGCCACGTCTGTTATTTCGCGTTAAAAACCAAAGATCGTGGGATATGTTCAAAAATCAATTTTCTGCCAAAAAGTACACAAAATTAGTTATTAATCCACTGACCTTTTATACCCAATAAATCGAATCAGTAATTATGAGGCAACTATGCAAAAGATAATCATGTCATTGGATCAGGGAACGACCAGTTCCAGAACAATCCTCTTTGTCGAAAACGGCGACATCCTCGCTTCCGCCAATCGAGACTTTAGCTCCCATTTCCCGAAATCAGGTTGGGTGGAACAAGAACCTGAGGATATTTGGAAATCTCAACTGGAAACAATCAAAGAAGCACTTGCCAATGCCAAACTTGAAATGAAAGATATCTCCGCTATTGGTATCACCAACCAGCGCGAAACCGTTATCGCTTGGAATGCAGATACCGGAGAAGCCATCGGGCGCGCTATAGTTTGGCAATGCCGGAGAACGGCAGATTATTGCAAAGAACTGGTTGCCGAAGGCTATGATGAAACCATCCGCAAAAAAACCGGATTGGTGACGGATGCCTATTTTTCGGGCACTAAAATGCGCTGGATTTTGCAAAACCGACCCGAAGCCAAAGAACTGGCAAGTCAGGACAAGCTGCGATTCGGAACCGTGGATACTTGGTTGATCTGGAGATTGACCAGCGGTCAGTCACATGTTACCGATGTGTCCAACGCGTCCAGAACACTGGTTTATAATATTTTCGATGGTATATGGGATGCCGAGTTAATGAAAAAACTGGGTATCCCATTCGGCGCGCTCCCGGAAGTCAAAGGCAGCAGTGAAATTGTGGGGTATACCGATACTGCGGAGTGGGGAGCCGCGATACCAATAGCGGGTGTCGCCGGCGACCAGCAAGCGGCATTATTCGGTCAAGCTTGTTTTGAGGAAGGCATGGCAAAAAATACTTATGGCACCGGATGTTTCCTCCTCCTCCTCAACACCGGAGACAAAGCCGTTCTCTCCAAAAATGGGATGTTAACCACCATTGCCTGGAAAATCGGTGACAAAGTGACGTATGCGCTGGAAGGTTCCGTGTTTATCGGAGGCGCGTTGATCCAATGGTTAAGGGATAAACTCGAATTATTTAAAGACGTTGCCGAAACGGAAGCCATGGCGTTATCTGTCAAAGAATCCGGCGGCCTGTATATCGTACCGGCTTTTGTTGGCTTGGGCGCGCCCCATTGGGACCCATATGCGCGCGGGTTAATGATCGGTATTACCAGAAACACTGATAAAAATCATATGGCACGGGCGGCCCTTGAGGCGATCGCTTACCAATCCTATGATTTACTCAAAGCAATTGAACAAGACACTGGCACGGCCCTAAAAGTTTTGAGAGTAGACGGTGGAGCAACGGCCAATAATTTCCTCTGCCAATTCCAAGCCGATATTTTAAGAGCCGAAGTTGGCCGACCCAAAATTGTAGAAACCACCGCAATGGGTACCGCCTTTCTTGCCGGTTTGGCTGTCGGCGTCTGGAAAGATAAAAACCATATTAAAGAGATGTGGCGAGAAGATCGACGTTTTTCACCGGAGCGAGATCAAAAAGAGGTGGGTCAACTTCTAAAAGGTTGGGAAAAAACCCTTGACCGTGCCAAAGGCTGGATGGCCTAATCTGAGTCCAGATTTAAAAGGTGATTTCGTATTAAGACAACCGGGGCCACCTTCTTGATCACCCGCTTCATTTTACTGCTATGAAACTGCGAGAAACCAATATCAAGAAGCTTTCGCAAACCGCGTTCGATGTACTTGTTATCGGAGGTGGTATCAACGGAGCCGTCTCTGCCGCGGCACTGTCCGGGAAAGGGGTCAAAACAGCACTGATTGATAAAGAGGATTTTGCCAGTTTAACCAGTCAGGAGTCTTCAAACCTGGCATGGGGCGGGATTAAGTATTTGGAGTCATTTGAGTTCGCGCTTGTTCGAAAACTATGTAAATGTCGGAATCACTTAATTCGCAGCTACCCATCCACCGTCAAAAAAATTCGTTTCTTTACCACCGTGGCCAAAGGGTTTCGTTTTCCTCCGGTGCTGATTTGGATGGGTACTTGGTTGTATTGGCTGATTGGAAGTTGTTTTACCAAACGACCGCGATATTTATCACGTCAGACCATTCAAAAAGAAGAAAGCGTTATTGATACCACGAATGCGGCTGGCGGTTTTGAGTATTCCGATGCTTTTTTGCATGATAATGACGCCCGATTTGTATTTGGTTTTATTCGTTCAGCACTCTCCTCGGGTTGTGCCGCCGCGAATTATATCAAGGCCCTAAGCTCAAACCGGGACAAAGATGGAATCTGGATTACCCAAGTCAAAAATCAAATTAACGATGAAACGTTTGAAATCAAATCGAAGGTATTAATCAATGCTGGTGGTCCTCTGGCGGAAGATTACAATAGAATTACGAAACAAAGTACTCAGCATCATCTTCTGCTTTCAAAAGGCATTCACCTGATTGTTGATCGCATCACCCCAAGCCACAAAGTACTGACATTTTTCGCCAGTGATGGTCGCTTGTTTTTCGTTATTCCCATGGGTGTTCGCACCTGTATCGGAACCACGGATACCCGGGTTGAAACACCAACTAAGGAAGTAACAGAGGAGGATCGCCAATTTGTTCTGAAAAATGCCAATACACTGCTTAAACTTAACGCGCCCATTGAAACCAAAGATATCATTTCCGAGCGCTGTGGTGTTCGCCCACTGGCGGTTAAAGGTGAGGCTGACGGGGAAAGCGACTGGATGCGACTTTCCAGAAAACATGCCATTGAAGTCAATCAAAAAGACAACTACCTAACGATATTCGGAGGTAAGTTAACGGACTGCCTCAACATTGGTGATGAAGTGTGTGATATCATAGAAAACATGGAAATTAATATTCCCTTCCCCTCTTATAAATGGTATGGCGAACCGGATGATGCAACCAGAAAACGCTTTGAACACCATGCGCGATTGATGGATCTGGACGCGTACGCTTCCCCTGAGTCCTCGGAAAAGCTATCAACACGCTTATGGCGACGATATGGCACTAGCGCGTTTGGTCTGCTGGAAATGATCCAGGAAAACCCTGAGGAAGCGGAAGTATTGATTAAAGGGACAGAATACATCCGATGTGAATTGCGCGAGGCCACTCATCGCGAAATGGTGACCAAATTAGAGGACTTTTTGAGGCGGCGATCAAAAATAGCACTTATAGAGCGGCCGGAAACCATTAAAAATTCTCCGGGATTGACTGAAGCCTGTCAGATTCTATTTGGCGATCAAGCTGAAGCAAAAATTGAGGCGTATTTTAGAAACCGCACTTAATTAGGCTTTGTTGCCAAAATCACCTTGTATGATATGAAATCACTAAAATTCATCTGGTAAACTGAATAAGGCATTTAAGAGAAGAATCAGGACCATGAAAATCGTCGCGGACAAAAATGCCTGTTATCCTCGCGGATGCGGGGATCCGGAAAACCATCTGGTTTCTTAGGCTTTTATTGTTAGATTTCCACTTTCGCGGGAATGTCTCTGGTAACTCCATAGTCTCGAAGAGCTATGGAGCCTGTATGATTTTGCATTAAGACTCCATAAGGCTACGCCATTATGGAGCCACCGGGGTTTATCCGTCTGACTAACGATTATGGTGATCCGAACGCGGAATCCCGTGAAACGCTTCAAGCGGCAGGAAATCTCAACTTA
>CAZJUM010000205.1:0-4248 GCA_964549175.1 uncultured Pseudomonadota bacterium
AAAGGGATATTGCTGCTTAACTTTTTTGAACACAACATTTGACTATATCTCTTAAAGCTCACGGTGGCTCCGTAATGGCGTAGCCTTGCGGAGTCTTAATGTAAAATCATCCAGACTCCATAGCTCTTCGAGACTATGGAGCCACCAGAGAAATTTAGTCGTCCGTTGGGGGACCGAAGATATAAGAAGCTCTTTGTATTGGCTGTTGAAGGTATTAAGACAGAGCCATTATACTTTGCTCTTTTCAACAGCCGAGACTCGGTCATTCGGGTTCAATGCTTAAAAGACAAATCAGGTAGCTCTCCTCCTCAAGTATTAAAACGGATGGAGAAACATTTAAAGGCTGGCGAGCTAAAATCTACTGACGAAGCCTGGTTAGTAAGCGATAAAGACCAATGGAGCGATAGCCAGCTATCACAACTTCACCAATGGTCACAGAAAGAGGAAAACTATGGTTTCGCTCTCAGCAATCCGAAATTCGAGTATTGGTTGCTACTCCATTTTGCAGATGGTTCTGGTGTGACCAGTGCTCAAGATTGTGATCGTAGATTAAAGGGATACATTCCCGATTATGACAAATCCTTAGATACCAAGAAAATCACTGTTGAAATGATTAACTCAGCGATTGAACGAGCCAGACAGAAGGACAATCCTTCATGTGCGGACTGGCCAAGAATATTTGGAGCCACAGTCTACAAACTTGTTGAGTCAATCCTAAACTCAGGCAATACCACGTAATTCTCACAGCTAATCTCATTGTCAGCTTAACCAACTCCAAACGTATATACTTCCCGAATCTCATCAGGTTGCACACAAAGATAGTCCGAAGTTTGACATTGAGTGCTGTGATTGAACATTGCCATACAGCGTGAAAAAGAATGAAATCGGATCTCCGGTAATTATAGCGAAGGGGGCACGCCTGTTTCCATCTTGAACACAACCGCAAAGTACTTCAGCACCGATGGTACCGCACGGGTTTCGTGTGGGAGGACGTCGCCGGATTTAAATCAAAAGGGCCTGAAGCGAGTTAAAAGACTTACTTCAGCCCTTTTAGGGGCATGTATAACATCCCAATTTGCGTTAAATCGGAAGATTTTCTATTGCCAAGAATTGAATAATTTAATATGCAAGACAGATTGGTTAATTAACAATTTTTTCTATTAACTCATTTTTAAAAATAATTAAGTCAGACTAATATTCGGAGAAAGGATGGCTGCCATTTCCATAAAGCATTTATTTGATGCTGGTGCACACTTTGGTCATAAAACTAAAAAGTGGCACCCTAAAATGAAAGAGTACATTTACGGAGCGAAATCCGGAATTTACATTATCGATCTCAGGCAAACACTGGCGAAACTGAAAGAAGTTTATGAGTATGTTCATAATATTTCGGCAAATGGTGGAAAAATTTTGTTTGTGGGAACAAAATTCCAAGCCAGAGAAATCATTGAAGAAGAAGCAAACCGGAGCGGTAGTTTTTTCGTAAATCTACGCTGGCTTGGTGGAATGCTAACCAATTTTAGCACAATTAAGCAGTCAATCAGAAAATTGAAAAAATTAGAAGAGGTGGCTGGTCCTGAACGCGATTATGTCGGTGTGCTGAAAAAAGAAGCTGTTCGCATGGAACGAAGTCGAAAAAAGTTGGAAGCAGTGTTAAAGGGAATTATTGAATTGAATAAAAAACCTGCCGCTGTTTTTATTATCGATATTCGACGTGAATCAATTGCCATGAAAGAAGCAAAAAAATTGGGAATTCCGGTGATTGCTGTTGTCGATACAAATTGTGATCCCAGAGAAGTTGACTATATCATTCCCGGAAATGACGATTCTATTCATTGTATAAAGCTGTTTACAAGCATTATGGCCTCAGCCGCGATTGAAGGCAGAAAAGTATTCGATTCTAACGTCAAAGAAATTAAAAAAGAAAAAGACCGAATCAAAGATGCCAATAAAGACAAAGATCCCGCGGCCAAAGAAAGGACTGGCAAAGTAATCAAAGAAGAAAAAGTTGACCTAGTGCAAGTTGAGAAGGCAGAAGAAAAAGCTGAACCCGTTAAACTTGAGAAGGCAGAAGAAAAAGTTGAACCAACTAAAGCTTTGGAGAAAGTAGAGAAGGCAGAAGAAAAAGTTGAACCAACTAAAGCTTTGGAGAAAGTAGAAAAGACAGAAGAAAAAGCTGAACCCGTCAAGCTTGAGAAGGCAGAAGAAAAAGCTGAACCAACTAAAGCTATGAAGAAAGTAGAAAAAGCAGAAGAAAAAGTTGAACCCGTTAAAGTTGAGAAGGCAGAAGAGAAAACGGAAAAATAGATCAAAAGTTTTTACAGCTAAAATATTTAAATTAAAGATCGGGGAATAATGGCAACAATAACTGCTGCAATGGTGAAAGAGCTTAGGAAAATTACCGGGGCCGCCATAATGGACTGCAAGAGAGCTCTTACAGAATGTGAGGCGAACTTAGAAGCCGCAAAGGAATTATTAAGAAAAAAGGGGCAGGCAATTGCGCATAAGAAATCTAGTCGTGAAACCAAAGAAGGCGCTATCAGTATTTATCTGGACGATTCAAAAGCTGGCCTGGTTAAAATGGCATGTGAGACAGATTTCGTAGCAATCAATAACCAGTTTAAAGAATTTATCGCTGAGATGGCTAAATATGCCGCTGAAGTTGGTATTGATAATTTTGCGGAAAAAACGACAGCTAAAGGTTTAATCAAAGAATTGATTACCGAGGCGATTGCTAAGTTAGGTGAAAATATTGTTTTTGTTGAAGGAGTCGACTGGGTTGCGGAAGGTGACAACGTAATTGGGGGTTATACTCACTCAAACGGAAAAATTGGTGTTGTTGTGGAAATCGAGTCTGACAAAGCAGCTGATAAAAAGAAGTTACAAATGTTAGCAAAAGATGTAGCTATGCATATCGCCGCGTCGCAAGTTGAAGCGATCAAGGAAGAAGACCTTGACCCGAGCGTATTGGAAAAGGAAAAGGCATTTTTGATTGATCAAGCGAAGGAGTCAGGAAAAGCGGAAAATATCATTGAAAAAATGGTAAGCGGCAGAATTCAAAAATTCAAAAAGGAAATCTGTTTAATGTACCAAAACTTTGTAAAAAATCCGGAATTAACGATTAACCAGTTACTGAAGAACACAGGAAAAGAGTTAGGGGTTAATTTAGCTGTTAAGCGTTATTTTAAAGCTCAACTATAATGCGAAAAAGGGGGATAATCCCCCTTTTTTTTTGCTCAAAAAATAGGGGATATGGTAAAATACAAACGATTATTGTTGAAGTTAAGTGGTGAATATTTGGGTGGTGAGGAAGGAAAAGGATTTAATTTTGATGTGATTACCCAGCTTTCCCGGCAAATCTGTTATCTGCATGATTCCGGTGTTGAAATTGGAATTGTGCCGGGTGGCGGAAATTTTTTTAGAGGTGTCAATAGTCTTCCCATAAAATTTGATAGAGTCTCAGTTGATCAAATTGGGATGATAGCAACTGCGATAAACAGTATTTGTTTGAAAGAGTCACTGAAGAACCACGGGAAAAAAGTCACTATATTAACGGGTTTGGGTATTCCGGGAATCGGTGCGAAATTTAATAAAGAAAAAGCACTTAACAGACTGAGGCAAGGGGATATACTGATTTTTTCCGGTGGGACGAGTAACCCATATTTTTCGACCGATACCGCCGCTGTGCTAAGAGGCTTGGAGATAGAAGCTGATTTAGTGATAAAAGGAACCAAGGTGGATGGTGTGTATGACCGAGATCCGATAAAGGACGCAAATGCTGTTAAATTTGATAAGCTTAGCTATTCACAAGTATTGGAGAGAGATCTAAAAGTGATAGATGCTGTCGCAATTGTTCTTTGTCGTGAGAATAATATGCCATTGCGTGTTTTGAATATCTCAAGTCAAAGTGATCTGATTGATTTTATAAAAGGCGAAAAAATTGGTACCGCAATCGGTAGTGAATCATAGTATTTACGGCCACGGAACAGTGATCAATTGATGAGTTTGTAAACTTAACCGCAGGGTTGGTAATTTTTTAATAATTCATGTTGACCTTGGTCACGCTCCCGCCTCCCCGTCGGCGTATGAATCTGGTGCCCCCAGTCCGTCAGGATCGTTCCGATCTTGGACAACAGCTTTTTCTTTTGCGCGGGAGGCGGCTGTTTCCGGCCTGGTCGTTTTTTCTTTTGTAACTGTTCAGCTAATTTCTCGAGATATAGTCAAATGTTGTGTTCAAAAAAGTTAAGC
>CAZJUM010000206.1:0-4244 GCA_964549175.1 uncultured Pseudomonadota bacterium
CAGGGTTAAACTGACGCGTCTCTATCCGTTAATTAATACTTGACATGACACTAGTAACAATGAATCAGCATTGGGATGTCATCGTAGTTGGGGCAGGGCATGCGGGATGTGAAGCCGCGTTGGCTTCGGCCAGACTGGATCAAAAAACATTATTGATAACCATGACCATGGATAATGTAGCCGCCATGTCATGTAATCCGGCAATTGGTGGATTGGCAAAAGGTCATTTGGTAAAAGAAATTGACGCTTTAGGCGGAATAATGGGCACGGCAGCCGATGAAACAGCGATTCAATTCCGCACACTAAATCAAAAAAAGGGGCCGGCTGTTCAAGCCACACGGTGTCAATCGGATATGATCGAGTATAAAGATTATGTTAGAAATATGCTTGAACACCAAGACAAGTTAACACTTATCCAGGCTGAGGTTGTTGGATTAAAATCGGATCATCGGAAAATAGTGGGTGTCATTACTAATATTGGCGAAGAAATCACGGCCCAATCAACGATTCTCACAACAGGGACTTTTTTAAACGGCACCATTCACATCGGTCATAATCAATATCCTGCCGGTCGTGCTTGGGAATTCCCGGCACAATTGCTTTCTCAAAACTTAGCAGAGAACGGGCTGAACCTGGGCCGACTTAAAACGGGCACTACCCCGCGATTGGACGGGCGGACCATCGATTTTGAAAAACTGGAAGCTCAATTTGGTGATGAAACCATTAAAAAATTTTCATTTTGGCCCAGTAAGATCAAGTTGCCACAAGTGCCTTGCCACGTCACATATACTAACCATCGGACCCATGAGATTATTCAAGCCAATATCAAGCGTTCAGCCATGTACAGTGGCGCGATTACCGGAGTTGGCGCAAGATACTGCCCAAGCATAGAAGATAAAATATCCAAATTCCCTGATAAAGATCGACACCAGGTATTTATTGAACCGACCAGCTTGAAATCCATAGAGTATTATCCCAATGGTATTTCAACCAGTCTTCCGCTGGATGTCCAAATTGATTATTTGAGAAGCATGAGAGGTTTGGAAGAGGTTAATGTCATTAGAGCCGGTTATGCTATCGAATACGATTATGTCATCCCAACTCAGCTCAAAAGCACATTGGAAGTTAAGGATCTGGAAAACCTTTATTGCGCCGGTCAAATCAACGGAACCTCCGGCTACGAAGAAGCCGCTGCCCAAGGATTATTGGCAGGAATCAACGCGGTGCTGAAAAACAAGGGGCAAGACCCATTCATTTTACTCCGTAACGAATCCTATATTGGTGTTTTGTTGGACGATTTAATTTCCAAGGGAACCAACGAACCATATCGTATGTTCACCTCGCGAGCGGAATACCGTCTTTTACTCAGAGAAGATAACGCGGATCAACGCTTAAGCAAAAAGGGCTATGAAATCGGCCTTTTGGATGAGGAGAAGTATCGGCTACTACTAAAGAAAAACGAGGAAATACACTTATTACAGCAATATATCGCGCAGACATATGTCAGACCAACTTCTGATACCAATAGACTACTTGAAAGCAATGAGTGCCAAGCATTACCGCATCGAATCAAAATTAATCTGGCTTTGAAAAAACCTAACCTGACATTTAATCTGCTGGAAGCACTCACTGATCAGGAACAATTGAATCAATTATCCAACTGGAACGATACGGTTAAAAAATATGTCGAGGCAGAGATCAAGTACGAAGGATATATTCGTCGACAGGCCGGACAAGTCAAAAAATATCTTAAAATCGAATCAATCAGAATACCGTCCGATCTTGATTACCACTTGGTCGGAGGACTTTCGACAGAGGTCATTCAAAAGCTGAACGAAAATCGACCTCAGACTCTGGGACAAGCCAGTAGAATTAGTGGTATTACGCCTGCGGCAATCACAATTCTCATGGTGGCCTTGCAAAAAAGAGAGAAAGCGAACAAGAAGTAAACAAATGAGCCTGGAAACCGTATATCAAAAAATAGACAATAATGAGCGCATATCGGAATCAGACGCATTAATGCTTTTAAGAGACGCGCCTTGGCTCAAGATTGCCCAACTTGCCTCAACACAGCGAAATCGTTTTGTCGACCAAAATATCGCAAGTTACACTGTTTTCGCTATTATCAATTACACCAATATTTGTTCGATTTCATGCTCTTTTTGTAGTTTTAAGCGTGAAAAATCCAAAAGCGGTGCTTATGTACTGAGTGAAACCGACGTTTTCAAAAAAATCGAATACGCGCTCACTCAACAAGCAGATCAGATATTTTTACAAGGAGGCGTTCACCCTGATTTGGGATTCGATTACTATACGAACTTGCTATCCAAAATCAAGGAGCGATATAAGGTTCATATCCGAGGTTTTTCTCCGGTGGAGATCAAACATCTGTCGGAATTAAGCGGACAATCAGTTCCGGATACAATTTCTACTTTAAAATCAGCGGGCTTGGGTTCCGTTCCGGGTGCGGGAGCAGAAATACTGAGTGAGCGCGTCAGAAAAATTCTTTCCCCATTAAAATGCACTGTTCAAGAATGGTGCTCTATTTTGAAAGAGTGTCATCAACAAGGTCTACACGGCTCAGCCAATATAGTTTTTGGATCCATTGAAAGCGATGAGGAGATCATTCATCACCTGGATCAAGTTAGGCAAATTCAAGATGAGGCTAATGGTTTTAACTCATTTATCCCATGGACTTTCCAAGCTCAAACCAAGGACTTTAAAGTCCGAACCATTTATCATCATGATTACTTAAAAGTACTGGGGATCTGTCGCATCTTCCTGGATAATATCAAAAATATCGAAGTATCCGTCATGGTTCTTGGCAAAGATATAGGAAAACTGGCGTTGCATATGGGGGCCAATGATATTAGCTCGCCAGTGATTGAAGAAAACGTTCTCCGCTCATTTGGCGTAAAAAATGAGTCTGAGTCAATCAAATTGATTCAGGAAGCCGGACTTATTCCGTATCGGAGGGATTTTAACTACGAAGTATTTTCGAAAAAGAACTAGTTGAAAGGCGGAGATCAACCTCCTTAGACCAGTCCGAAGCTTGAATCCGCCCTTTTCTTTCAATTACTCTTTCCAGTGAATACACTCGCCCGGACATGCATCGATTTCTTCTTGAATTTCATCTTCACTCCCGTTATGTCCAACAACGATAGCGATATCGTCGTCATCCATCGCGAATATTTCCGGAAGATCATCAGCACATTGACCACAGCTGGTACATTCATCTCTATCGATATAAACCTCTTTTGCCATAATACCTCTGTTTAATTTCTCAAGAATATTAACAGGTTAGATACTAATTTCATGAATAGTAAATTTCAACGTGACGATCCTAAAAAAAAAGGACGAAATTGTAAATAAGAATTACGCCCTCCAAGAAGATGAACATCATGTAGAAGACTGTCTCATGTCATTTCGCCAACTAATAAAGACATAGCTCTTGATTTTAAAGAGTTTCAGCTCTTTGCCGGAAGTCTCACGAATTCAGTGCGGAATGACGGAATACAATAAAATCAAATTGTCACTGATTCCTCAAAGATAACCAATCGAAAACGCGGTGGCATACGCTTTTTTCAACATCCAGGTGGTTCGTTATCCACTCAAGATGTCCGTTTTCTCCTACAAAATTTGTCAACCCCAACATGCTATTCCAACGAACACGGCCACCTTGGCAAACAGAGGCAATTCCGTATAATTCCATGTTCTCAATATCACAATTTGTATTGCTATAGAGCTTTGTTGCCAAATCATTTGATTTTGTGAAAGACAAAGCTGTTAACACCTTTACTTTTTTTTTTGGTCTGTTCATAAGCATATCCGATTCTATAGAACCACGCTTAAGTATTGACGTATAGACACTTAATCCTATCTCCGCGGCACCATCGCATAAACAAGTACTGTGAGATTGCACGACATCCCCGATACCCAAGTCAGACTCTTTATTATAGATACCCGCGGTGCCGCAAAATAACACATTGTCAGTTTCTTGATGCAGGTTTAGCAGATATTGAAGGCGTATCGCGGCAGTTAAATAACCAACACCCAATGATGATATTATCAAAGATTGCTCAGGACATACCCAAATATCACCTTCTGTTTTTACAGCTTTGGTCAATTTAACCAGTTCTGTGATTTCTGAATCTATCGCTGATACAACACAAATCATTGTTAGTTTTAAAGTATCTATTCAGAACTTATTAAAAAAAGTGCAAAAAAGTTCGTTTTTTACTTGA
>CAZJUM010000207.1:0-4214 GCA_964549175.1 uncultured Pseudomonadota bacterium
AAAATCATACAGACTCCATAGCTCTTCGAGACTATGGAGCCACCAGAGAGAAATCAGCTGAGCAGTTACAAAAATATAAACTTATGTTTAGTTTATAAATATATGCTTGTTTTTAAATCGATTTTTTTTCGTCGGTAAGTTGAAAATGATAGAAGTGGTGCGTCCGGTTAAACTATACTTTCGCTTGACTTTGCCCTGAACCCTCAATAAATTGAGATTTATTGACACTCCGGCCGCAAGCCCCGCCTATTATTCAGCGCTAAAAAAAGCGATATTGAAATATACTCAAAAATCAATTTTCTACGAAAAAATACGCGAATTTATCTGATTAGATACTAAAAAAGCAATGGAAATAGTTGATTAAACAGACATACACAAAAAGCACCTGTTAAATGAAGACCGACCCACTGATCCTGAACACCACAGACGGTACCCCAATTGCCGTCAATCGATACTTTCCTGACGACAGCTCCAAATTACGCGCCATTGTTCAAATTGTACATGGAATGTCTGAGCATGCGGATCGATATCATGAGTTTGCCGAAGTGCTGAGCGGTAACGATTTTGCGGTATATGCCAATCACCATCGCGGTCATGGAAAAACGGCGGGGTCTTTGGAAAATACCGGATATTTTGCTGACTCTAACGGGTGGGATCGAGTTGTTGAGGATATGCACCAGCTAACACAAATAATTATCGAAAATCACCCTGATACACCGATTTTTTTGTTTGGTCATAGTATGGGATCATTACTGGCACGTGACTATATTGCCCGATTTGGAGGAACGATAAGGGGGGTTATTCTGTCAAGCACCGCTGGCGGATTGGGAATTATGGGAGCAATCGGTGTTCTGATTGCCAGGTTGGTGGTCGCCATCAAAGGGAAAAAGCACAGGAGCAAGCTGTTGAATCATTTATCGTTTGGTAGTTTTAATCAGGCGTTTAAACCCAATCGTACGCCCTTTGATTGGTTAAGCCGCGATAACAATGAAGTCGATCAATATATCAGTGATCCTTATTGTGGCGGAATCTTCACAGCCAAAGGGTTTGATGATCTAATTGCCGGAACCCAAAAAGTTAGCGCGTTCAAATTTATTAACCAGATTCCTAAAGATTTGCCCGCTTTATTCCTTTGTGGTACTCATGATCCCGTTGGCAAGAATGCCAAAGGGGTAAGGAAAATTTACGAAAAGTTCGTTAAGGCCGGAATCAAAGACCTCAATTATATCTCATATCCCAATAGCCGTCATGAACTTCTCCATGAAACCAACCGCGAAGTTGTGTATGAGGATATATTGATGTGGCTGGTGCGCCGATGTTGATTATTATTTGATCTTTGCTGAGCTTTTCATAAAACAACGATTTCCTTAGTAAACTGATTTAATGCTTCGCTTTGTCCCTCCTCATTAATAATTACGATATCCTCAATACGTATGCCTACTTTGCCGGCGATATAGATCCCTGGTTCGATACTGAATGCCATACCTTTTTCAACCGCTTGATCGTTGTTTCCTTTGATATAAGGGGCTTCATGGACGTCGTAACCAATGCCATGGCCGGTACGACTGAGAAAGTTTTCGCCATATCCCGCGTTTTCAATAACAGCGCGTGCTTTTTGATCAACCTCTCCGGCTGTAACCCCCTCCCGGGCAAAATCGGTAGCGGCATGGTAAGCTTTGCGTACTGTTTCATAAATTCTTTTGTACTCGTCTACGATTTCTCCCACAAAAAATGTGCGCGAAGTATCTGAGCAATAGCCATTTATTTTGCAGCCAAAATCAAGAACAATGACGTCTTTATCGGTGATGATCCGATCATTTTTATTATAGTGGGGTCTGGAATTATTGGAGCCGGAAGCCACAATAGCGAATATGGTTTCATCCGCGCCTTTGGCGGCAAACAATTCAGAGATTTTGTTTTGAATATCAGCTTCGCTCATACCAGGTTTGATATATCGAGTCAGCTCTCCCATCACTTCATCGGCAAGTTTGGCGGCTCGTTTCATGTCCGCGATGTTTTCCCAAGTTTTAACAGCTCGATAGTTTTCCAACATTTCATTGCCATTGACAAAATCAAATGACAACTGGGAATCCATTTCGATGAGATCGACGGCCCGTATGCTGTTGCTTATTGCCAAAGTCTTTCCGTATAGCTGAAAATCACTAAACGCTCGTTTTAAACATGTGATGAAGTCTTCGGAATCTTTCCATAAATAAAAAAGGGTTTTTTCTCCGAGCGCCTCTCTCATATCTTCGTGATATAATATATTGGTGACATAAAATCCCCTTCCGTCAGCCAATATGAAAAGAGCTTGAAAACGTTCGCATCCACCGGGATTAAAGCCTATAAGATATTGCATATCTCCTGATGGGCCAATTACTATAGCGTCCACTTGCCCTTTTTGCATGACTTTGATTAATCGATCGAATTTTTCACCGGTAAATTTCATGTTTTCTCCTGTTTATCAGTTGTCACTCTATGTCTTAACATTTGATGAATCGTTTTGGCCATAAATCGTCCGGATCAGCTTGAAAGCTTATATATTCCCCCGTTGTAGGGTGTTGAAGTGTAATTGACCTGGCATGAAGCGCGACTGATTTGCCAGGAAACTTGATTGTAGAGCCATACCGAAAATCCCCTAAAATAGGAAACTTTCGATGAGCAAACTGCAAGCGGATTTGATGATGACGTCCTGTTTTTAGATCAATTTTCACAAAAGAGGTATTATCATAAAAATCCAATCGTTCAAAACCAAGTTCCGCATACTTCCCGTGTTTTTGATCGGAGATCACACTGGTAACACCATCCCGTGATATATAGTCCGTAAACCGACCTTGAGGGGGTGTTTTGCCTTGAACCAACGCCCAATATGTTTTGCTGGAAGTTTTGCCGCGAAATTGTTCCGCAAGTCGCGCGGCGGCTTTTGATGTGCGCGCAAATACAACCACGCCGGAAACCGGGCGATCTAAACGATGCACCAAACCAAGGTAGACATTACCGGGTTTATTGAACTCGATTTTCAGGTAGTGCTTGACCATATCGAAAAGTGAGCAATCTCCGCTATGATCTCCCTGAATTAAAACTCCGGCGGGTTTTTTAACGACGATTAAATGGTTGTCGATATAAATGAGCTCAATGGTCATTGTGTTTTAAGTTAATTTCGGGGAATTGCTTTGTCATTGTTAATTTGTGATCTTAAGATCAGGCTTTTTAAAGGATAATCAGGAAATAGTTCAATCCCAGTCGAAAAGCCATGGCAAGGATTGATCCGGCTTGAGCAGGGGTATTAAGATGGCTTCCAATTCTGAAGGATCATGAATTTTTACCCTGGCTTCCCAAATTGCTTATTATAATTCAACTCCGCTTCAGATAATCGGATATATAAAGGTTCTAAAGGGATGTCGGATGGTTTTTTAACGCCTGAATCCAAAAAATACTCAATCACATTGATTCCGCTAACCGTCCGACTATAACTGCTATTCGATTTAGCTTGTTTCTTGAGGATGTCAAATCCTTCACTCCGTAACTTTTCAATACCATTTCCCAAAACAAGGTCATTCGCTTGTAATTGCCGGAAGAACTGGTCGGGAGTGATTAAATTCAATGCGTCCACAAGCTTTGCGTATCCGGACGAAGTATCATATGTAGCCGTATAAAGTTCGCCTTTGTAGGCGTTTTTAATGACTTTGATTGAATGGGGATAAAATGGAACAGACTCAGCTATCAATATTAGTTCATCGATTCCATAAATAGGAATATTAAGCCCCAATCCCATGGATTCGGCGACTGACAAACAAATGCGCATTGAGGTAAATGATCCGGGACCCAAAGTTACGCAAATCCCCCGGAGATCTTCTTTTTTAACCTGGCATTGCCGAAGTAACTGGTCGACGGATACCATTAATGTCTGCGAGCTGGGAGAGTCTGAATTGTTAAAAATCTCTCCCCGGGGGACACCGTGAGTCATCAATCCCACCGAAACTGAATGCCCGGTTCCCTCAATTCCCAATATGCACTGATCTCTTAATCTCATAATTTCATTTATCGCGATCGCGGCCGTGAAAAAATCTTCTTGGTTTTGTAAGTGAAACTTGACCGGATAATATAATTGAATGATTATAATATCTATTCAGAACTTATTAAAAAAGCTCATTTTTTGCTTGACAAGGTTTTTGACGGATTTTTGTTAATCCGCCTACATTAGACAGTCTACA
>CAZJUM010000208.1:0-4163 GCA_964549175.1 uncultured Pseudomonadota bacterium
CGCCGCTGAAAAATAAAAATAGATTCTAAGCATATACAGAACAAAAAAATCCGCTTTTAAAGCCCAGGGTGGCTCCGTAATGGCTTAGCCTTGCGGAGTCTTAAGGTAAAATCATACAGACTCCATAGCTCTTCGAGACTATGGAGCCACCAGAGAGAAATTAGCTGAACAGTTACGAATATTTTAGACTAAAACTATTTGGCCTAAACAGCTCAAAGTATCAGTTAACAGAGTAAGCTTTTTTTCACATCAACCAATGATAATTAACCAGACCAAACCTATGAAAAAAGATATAAACAATCCGGAATTAAGTGTTGGGCAAGTACTTGACGGATTTAAGATTGAGAAGATCGACTATCTCCCAAAGCTAAGCAATACAATGTATCAACTCTTGCACAAAAAATCAGGCGCGAAGCTAATCCATCTCAGTAACGATGATGATAATAATTGTTTTGGTATCGCCTTTAGAACAACCCCAAAAGATTCTACAGGAGTAGCTCATATTCTAGAACATAACGCTCTATGCGGATCTAAACACTTCCCGATTCGTGATCCTTTCTTCTCAATGATCAAGCGCAGTATGCAAACATTTATGAATGCCTTTACTGCCAGCGATTGGACCATGTATCCTTTTTCCAGCCAAAATGAGACAGATTTTTACAACCTCATGAAAATATATCTTGACGCCGCTTTTTTCCCAAAACTGACAGAGCTCAATTTTAAGCAGGAAGGACATCGCCTGGAATTCGAGGAAATTGAAAATCCTAACTCACCGCTTACTTACAAAGGCGTTGTATACAATGAAATGTTAGGAGCAATGGCATCTCCGGGACAAGTTATGAGCTATGGTTTAGGCAAAGCTTTATTTCCAACTGTTACATATCGCTACAATTCTGGTGGAGATCCTGAAGAAATCATTAAATTGACTCACAAACAACTCATTGAGTTCCACAAACGACATTACCACCCCAGCAATTCCTTTTTTTATACTTATGGTGATATACCACTAACCAAGCATCTAAAACAGATCAATAAACTTGCATTATCTGAATTCAATCGTATTGAAGTCGATACCTTCGTGCCGGATGAGCAACGCTTTGATGCGCCAAAAAGTCTCTCGCTAAGCTATCCTTTAAGCAAAGCCGAGGACGATGGTAAAAAATGTCGAATTGCATTGGCCTGGTTGACGGCGAATATCAAAGATTCACTCGATATCCTGACACTCCAAATTATCAATCTGATTTTACTTGGACATTCGGGATCACCACTTAAAAGAGTTTTACTGGAATCAAATCTTGGTAAAGGGTTGACCGATTCCACTGGTTTGGAGGATGAAATCAAAGAAGCGTTTTTCAGTGTTGGCCTGCAAGGGGTAGCAGAAAAAGATCTGGATCAGGTAGAGCAATTAATACTGTCTACACTTCGCAATATCGTCGATGAAGGTATCAGCCAGGATCAAATTGAATCCGCTATCCACCGTCTCGAACTGGATACTCGAGAAATCAGCGGCGAACATTATCCATATGGTTTAAACCTGCTTTTTAGGTTCTTTGGGGCTTGGATTCATGGTGGTGATCCGGTCAAATCCATCGATTTCGATCGAAAAATGGAATTATTGCAAACCAAAATGCGGGAACCCCGATATTTTGAAAATCAAATCAAATCGTATCTAATTGACAATCCACACCGTGTCAAAGTCGTTTTAAAACCGGATTTTGAACTGGAAAAGCAACGCGAAGGCTCGTTAACCAAGAAACTTGCCAGGCTCAAAACCCAAATGAGTGAAAAAGGCATTCAAAAAATTCTGGTTGATAGTAAAAACCTTCGTATACTTCAAGAACAAGAAGAAGATTTAAGTTGCTTACCAAGGTTGTGTCTCGAAGATATTCCCAAACAAGCTAAATTTTTGGATTATCTCCCAAAAGGTAATTCCAAAACTGACACTAGCTATTACGAACGCCCTACAAACGGAATTCTGTACCATACTTTTTATTTCAAATACCAAAGCTTAAAGCAAGAAGATCGTGAATGGATGCCTGTTCTGATGAGTTTACTCACAAACGTTGGTGCTGACGGGTTGGGATATGAAGAAATGGCAGGTCTGGTCAATCGATATACAGGAGGGTTTTCTGCCAATATCAGCATCGAGAAACACATCAATGGGGACCTAAAGGATTACCTGAGTTTATCAGGAAAATCACTTGCCAAAAATATAGGTAAATTCTTTGAAATCGCTAAGAAATTTTTAACTGCCTGGGATTTTTCCGATTTGGACCGAATACAAACCTTAATTGCACAACGCGCGAATGCTTTGCTTAACTCAGTCGTACAAGCCGGTCACAATTATGCGATAAATCTGGCCAGTCGAGGGTTTTCCCATGCCTGCGCGACAGTGGAAGTCTATGGTGGAATACATCAAGTACGCTTTATGCAAAAACTCGTCAATATGTCCCAAAAAGAACTTAAAGAGGAACTTACCCGATTAAGCCAGACGCTGAAAAGCCTTTTTACACCACAAAATATTTCCGTTCTTGTTGTGGGTGAAAAGGAGCATTTTGAATCAAGTGAACATAATATCGACACATTTATTAGCGCATTGCGGAAAAATAACAGCTCTTCCCCAAAGAAAGTCACAAGTGCCTCGAATCCAAAAATCATTGAGCTAAGTTACCAACGCGAAGCATGTATGATTACCACTCCCGTGTCATATGTCGCCCAATGTTACAAAACCGCGAATTACGAGCATGACGATAGTCCGATATTGTTGGTTTTAGCAACTCTAATAAAGTCCTGTTTTTTGCATGCTGAAATCAGAGAAAAAGGCGGTGCTTATGGCGCTATGACAGGATATAATTCTGACGAAGGTGTATTTGCATTTGTCTCATATCGCGATCCCCATTTCGGCAGAACAATGCAGGTTTACGACCAAGTAGTTCCGTGGCTGAAAGATCAAAAGTTTACTCAACAAAACGTGGAGGAAGCCATATTACAGACATGCAGCAAATTGGATACGCCTTTATCTCCCGCCGGAAAAGCGTTGAACGAATATATTATCCAACGAAAGGGCAAAACCAAAAACATCCGTAACAATTACCGCAAACGGATCCTAGAATGTACGAAAGAAGACTTGATTAGAGTAGGTTTGAAACATCTTAACACAAAACCATCGATATCCGCTATTACCGGTAATGAAATTATAAATCGAGATAAAGAGATATTGGATGCCAACCCAATTGAGACATTTACCATTTAAGCCGATTCAAGCGAACGATAAATATAATGGGGAGCACCCATTCCCTTTTCAGCGGTAGGAGGTAAAACAAAAGGGAATGGGAGGGAGTATGCTTAGTTAATGGTTATGTTCCTTGATTTTCCGTCCTCATTAATCGGCAATGTCACAAACAACAGACCATTTTCATATCTGGCTTCTACTTTTTCCGCATTGACCTCACAAGGTAACTTGATTGTTTTATTGAAGGTTTCTTTCTCCGTGTTATCATTCTCGTCAAGCCCATCCAAAGGATTGTTTTTTTTACCCGACAAAGTAATCACATCACCATTTATTTCTAGTTTTATATCTTCCTTTTTTACTCCGGGAATTTCAGCGACAAATTTAACTTCATCTTCAACTCTACTAATTTTAGTTTTAGGGAATTGAATTGGACTAAAATGACGTCCCACAAAATCATAGTCATTAAATTTTTGCTCAAACATCTCTTGGAAGGTATCGAGTACATTCATTATATTGTTGAATCCATATCTCATAGTTCTCTCCTGAAATAGATTTATTGGTTAGTGGAAATTGAAAAAACTTAATCGGGCATATTGCAAACCAGATACCGGAAATTATTTATTCTATTATTCCAGATAGATATATACTATTAACCCCAGAGATTTTAAATTTAACACAAATTGAGTGATAATAGGCAGGCCAATAGCTTCCGATTTCAACATTCTGGCTAATGATAACAGTTGCCTTAATAGAGTCAACAGGTAATCACGCGCGGTCGGCCAAATCAGCCGAGTAGGTATTTACTCGGCAATTTTAGTGTTTGATATCTGACTATGCGTGCGATTGTCAATTCTGATGTTTGAATTATTGTAACTTTTCAGCTAATTTCTCTCTGGTGGCTCCATAGTCTCGAAGAGCTATGGAGTCTGTA
>CAZJUM010000209.1:0-3340 GCA_964549175.1 uncultured Pseudomonadota bacterium
GAAAGGGATATTGCTGCTTAACTTTTTTGAACACAACATTTGACTATATCTCCATAATGCTTTAAGATTCAATAATGTCAAAGCGCAGAGTTTGATTCGCTCGTAAAGCGTCTCTAAAAGAATATATTCCCGATTGGTATGATCATGAAATCCCACCGGGCCAAATCCATCGGCAGTCGGCACACCCGCCGCGCCGAAAAAGTTGGCGTCAGATGTTCCTTTGCGGAGTTCTGTTCCAATGCGGTGATTTAGTTTTTTTGCGCATTCAGATATTAAGGTGACGAACTCCTTGGATTTTCCGTGATCACTCGTATTTTCCCATAATGGTCGTTCTGAGGTAATTCTCAACTCTGAGGAGCAAGCGTTGACATGATTCTTATTTGCTATTTCAAAGATCGCGGATTTAATTTCCTGCTCATGCGCTTTCATAGCATATCGAATATCTGATGAAAGAACTGCTTTTCCGGCAATCGTGTTGCTCGCGATCCCTCCTGTAATCAAGCCGGCATTGATATCAGCTCCTTCCCAGTTTTTGTTGAGAGCCTCTATGGCTAGAATTTTGTGCGCGATTTCCTCAATGGCACTGGATTTTTGTCCGCTTAAATTTCCCGCGTGCCCCTCAACTCCTTTTGAAATAATATCGAAGCTCATTTTTCCGCGCCTCCCTACCACAATTTCACCCTCGCTTCCCGCGGATTCAGATACGAGAGCAAATGACGCTTTTGAGGCTAAGGTCTTTAACATCTCTTTGGAAGTCGAGGCACCTCGCTCTTCATCGGTGTTAAAAAATAAAGTAAGGGGAATACCATTTAGCTTTCCCAAATGATGTATACATTTTAACGCGTAAACAAATACCACAATTCCGCCCAACATATCACAGGTCCCTGGTCCAATCACTTTATCCCCATCAACGCGGAACTCGGGTAAGTGACTATAGTCCGTGAATGTGGTTTCGGTATGGCCGATCAAAGTAATGGCTTTAGAATTCTGGTGATTGGTAAACAAGAGGTGATCCCCATAAAAATCGTCAGGGATTTTTTCCAAGCTAAAGCAATTATCAGGTAATTCCGCCGCAATTAATGATCCTACGGAATTAACCGCTGTCGTCATTCCGGAGCCGCCTTTTTGATCAATCAGAGTTTTGAGAAATTTTAGTGTTTCATCCCGTTTTGAATCAAGGTAGGCATTGATTTCTTTAATCATCTTTTCATATTGGCGTGTGTCGTTTTTCTGTGATTTTAATGATAAGCGAACCAACAGCGGAAATCAGCACTCGATCAGGTAATTCCCACTGTTTGGAAGAACTCGGATCAAGAACAAGCTTTTTTAATATTCCGCCTCTTTTTCGTTATCATACGCCATAACCAATCCTTCCCAGGTACGGAATAATACTTTCCCGTTTGAGTTGGTATTTAGAATATAATTGGGTGCAACCGGCGTTTTACCTCTACCGTTTGGCGCAGTAATAATATATGTCGGAATCGCCATACCACTGGTTTGCCCCCTTAAATGCTCCATGATATTTAGACCGTCTTCAACCCTGGCGCGGAAATGGCGAATACCTTCCAGTTTTTTACAATGGAAAATATAGTAAGGTTTCACCCTGATTTTTAGGGAGTCCTGCAAT
The DNA here is from genome assembly GCA_964549175.1 of uncultured Pseudomonadota bacterium. GTDB lineage: Bacteria > SAR324 > SAR324 > XYD2-FULL-50-16 > XYD2-FULL-50-16 > CAZJUM01. Next base: position 1,628 of record CAZJUM010000209.1, read on the forward strand.
AGCTTTTTCATGACATGGGGATTATCATTAATGCCTTTTAATAAGACCGTCTGATTTCCCACTTGCACTCCTGCTTTTGTCAGCCTCAAAACGGCTTGCTTGGCTTCCTCTGTGATCTCTTTGGAGTGGTTGAATTGTGTGTTCAGGAAAACCGTACCGTGTTTTTCCAACATGTCGCACAAGTTATCTGTTATGCGCATAGGCAGAACAGCGGGCGTTCTGGAACCGATTCGCTTGATTTCCACATGCTCTAGCGCATCCAATTCAGATAATATCCAATCCAAATAGTCGTCAGAAATCATCAGCGCATCACCTCCCGTAATTAAAACGTCTCTGATTTCCGTGTGTTCTCCAACATAAGCCAAGGCCTCTTTGATGCTATTTTTGGCGTAGAAAACGTTTTCGAAACCAATATCTCTTCGACGTAAACAATGTCGACAAAACATCGAACAAGCATTGGTGACATTTATGATCAGCCGGTCCGGATACAATCTCGTGATACAGGGTGCCGGAGAATTGTACAGAATTGTTTCCGGTTCGGTTACCACTGACGGATCGAGTTTTTCCAAAATACTGGGGACGGACTGCATACGAACGGGATCTTTGAGATCATCCGGATCAATTAAACTGGCGTAGTGCGGAGATATTCCCCATCTGAGATCTTGTTCCAGCTCCTTGATTTGCTCCAGTTCAGAGGCTGACAAATTGAGAATTTTCGAAAGTATCTCAACGGATCGAATGGTATTTCGCATTTGCCATTTCCAATCATTCCAATCTTCTTCAGTGGCCTGCAATACTTTCATGATTCTTGTTTTGTTTTCAGCATATTGGCTTTGAAGATCGATGCCGCTCGGGATATTTTTTTTCGCTTCGAGAAAGTCCTCAATCGCTTCTTTGTATTCTTCGCAGCGGGCGGTGGCCAATTTTCGACCTTCTGCCGTCACCCCTTTTGGTCCTTCTTTTATAATTTCCATAGAATTTCCTTTTTAGTATCTTGATATGGCTAAATCGACGATCCGATTTAACAGTTTTGAATAATCATAGCCCTCATAACGCGCGGCTATAAAATAAGATCCTTTCTTTTGAAGGGCCGCCATCGAATTGAGTTCCAAAATATGGGGTCTGTTTTCACGATTCAATCGAAAATCAACGCGGGCGTAGTCCAGACATTTAAGACAATTAAACGAGCATAATGCTAACTCTTTCAGTTCTGTTCTGAGTTCATCCGTGATTTCCGCAGGACAATAATGCCCGTATGAATCGTGTTTTTTCCCATAAAAAGATTGGAAATTTTCCATACTTTGGCTGAAGTCGATTTCCACCGGTTCAAAAACCTCAATATCATCTCCGTTCCCCAAAATACCCACATTAAACTCGCGGCCATCCAAAAACTCCTCAACCAATATGGGTTGTTGATATTCTTCGATGGTTTTGTTTAAGTTTTCGATCAATTCCTCTTCGTTTTCCACCACGCTAACCCCAAAGCTCACCGCTTCATCATTGGGTTTGATAATCAAAGGATAGTTTAGATCAAGCTGAAAGTGAGATCCCGGTTCAATTTTTTGTTTCATCACCTTGAATTTCGGTGTGGGAAGCCCTGATTGTAATAAAATTTGTTTGGTGATTTCTTTATCTAACGCGACAGAGTGAGTCAGCGGCCCGGAGCCCGTGTAGGGCAAGCCTGCCATTTCCGTCGCGGCGGGTACGTGAGAA
>CAZJUM010000209.1:3350-4123 GCA_964549175.1 uncultured Pseudomonadota bacterium
GTGAGAATAACGACTGTTACCTTGAATCCCGTAGGCCAAGTTAAACACCAGCCCTTCCGGTTTTTTGCCGCTTTGAATCGCCGGAAAGTACCGCTCCAAGTGACGCAACAGATGCTTATCGCCATCAAACCCTTCCACAATGTGGTTGCTTTTTCTAAGTGTATCAATTACGGCATCGATTTCATCCTGATAATACATTTCCTTGTTTTGTCTACCCAAGACATTGATCACCCCTTTCTGATTAATGGAGTGAATAACGGCTATTTTCATAGTCCCTCAAATGATAAATGTTTCGAACGTTTTGCTGGTGACTTTTTCCGTAAGGTTTTAAGGAAAAACTAAAATCTCAAGAATCGGCATCTTTGAAAGAATTTAACTCAAGAATCAGTACACATATAAGCAAATATGGTTGTATATTAACGGTGTAATTAGCTCAAGCTCTCCAGTAGGAATCACTGGGAGAAAATATTTAATATACTGAAATAATAGTTAAACATAAATTTGAGGGCCGCCTTCAATGGTGCATTTTGGATATAGCTGAATACTCAAAACCCCCGGAAGAGGAGACCCTGCGGATTGTGACGATGTCAAAGCCAGAGAAGCATTGGGAACGATTCCCCGCTTATTTCGGGAATTCAAGCTTAGTGGCTTATTCAGTTTTTCAAACATCAATCAGACCAATGGCTCAGCCCTTTGGCGATTTCTCATGGGATTATCCATGTATCTATTCAGAACTTATTAAAAAAGTGCAAAAAAGTTCATTTTTTACTTGA
>CAZJUM010000210.1:0-4106 GCA_964549175.1 uncultured Pseudomonadota bacterium
ATAAAAATAGATTTTAAGCACATACAGAACAAAAAAATCCGCTTTTTAAAGCCCAGGGTGGCTCCATAATGGCGTAGCCTTGCGGAGTCTTAAGGTAAAATCATACAGACTCCATAGCTCTTCGAGACTATGGAGCCACCAGAGAGAAATTAGCTGAACAGTTACAAAAATTATATGATTATGTACAATTCGCAGCCTCTTTTCTTTGATCACCCCCTGTCATTCCCGTGAAAGTGGGAATCTAACAATATAATGCCAATGCTCCCGACGGCTTTCTGGATCCCCGCATTCGCGAGGATGACAGGCATTATTGGCAAATCAGGATGTTAATAGTACATAATCAGGAAAAATTATGCGTTGGACAAGTTAGAAAAGTGAAAGGAGCCCAAATATCAATTTCAAGGCTAAAGAAACAATAATCGACATTTATTAGTGATCTCCCTCAACGATATAATCGCTGACAAACGCATGGGGGAGCTAGTATCACGCAGGACTTCAACCTTATAAGAATATACGGGCGTTAAAATTTCGTGTGGTTTTGGACGTTGCAGTATTATGACTTTTGCCATCTAAGCACTGGTTTTCGCGCGGCTTGAACCTCATCAACTCGAGTCACGATTGTCTTTTTCGGAAAGTCATGTAAAATCTCCGGTGACATTTCCTTGAGTTGAATCATCGCGCCAATAAATCGATCCATCGTGCTCCGGGTTTCTGTTTCAGTTGGTTCGATTAACATGGCGCCGTTGACGATCAGTGGAAAATAAACTGTTGGTGGATGAAATCCATGTTCGATCAACCCTTTGGCGATATCCATTGTTGTGATGCTCTTTTGTTCAAGACCATCTTCAGTCAACAGAACTTCATGCATACATGGTACCTCAGAAAAAGGTACCTTGAAATGCGGTTCCAATTTCTTCTTGATGTAATTGGCATTTATTACAGCACCCTCAGTCATTTCCCGAAGGCCTGTATTTCCTAATGTTTTAATGTAAGTGTGGGCCCGAATCAAAACCCCGATATTTCCATAAAAAGAACGTACTTGACCAATGCTCCGCGGAATATCGTAGTTCCAGAGGATCTGGCCATCTTTCTCTTCCAAAACCGGTTTTGGTAAAAACGGAGCCAGATCTTTACTCAATCCTACCGGGCCTGCTCCCGGACCACCAGCACCATGAGGTGTAGAAAATGTTTTATGGGTATTGAAATGTAATACATCAACGCCCATATCTCCGGGTTTTACTTTCCCAACCAATGCGTTCATATTGGCTCCGTCCATATAAACCAAACCACCTTTTTTATGAATAAGTTCACAAATTTCAACAATGTGTTTTTCAAAAACACCACATGTATTAGGATTGGTAATCATAATTCCCGCGATTTCATCCGTCATTACTTCATCTAAGACTTTCAGATCAATGAGCCCTTTCTCATTTGACTTCAATTCTATGGGATCCAAGCCGGCTACAGCGGCACTAGATGGATTGGTGCCGTGAGCCGAATCCGGAATAATGATTTTGGTACGTTTGGTATCGCTCTTGGCATCATGGTAAGCTCGAATCAGCAACATTCCCAGCAGTTCGCCGTGTGAACCAGCGGACGGATGCAAACATACGGTATGCAGACCACTAATCTCAGTTAAATCCTGTTGCAGTTCATACAGCAAACGTAATAACCCTTGGGATGACTCATCGGGCAAGTAAGGATGTGCTTCAGCAAAACCATCAAGTGCGGCAGCCATTTCATTAATTTTGGGATTATACTTCATCGTACAAGAACCAAGTGGATAGAATCCGCCATCTACGGAGTAGTTCCAAGTCGACAATCGTGTAAAATGCCTTATTACTTGTGGTTCGGTTAATTCGGGAAGATCAGCAAAATCTTGTCGTATCATCTCTTGAGGAAGCTGATCACCCGGCTCAACAATATCGACATCCATTTCCGGCAAATCAACACCAATATCTCCAGTTCTTTCTAAGTCGAACAGGATTTGTTCATTAAGAACTAAACCCTCTTTTCCCGTTGCCTGTGTGCTCATGCTAAAATCTCCTCTAAACTGTTGATAAAACGATCGATTTCTTCTTTCGTGGTCACTTCGGTAATATTCACCAGCACTCCTTGTGTATCTGATCCTTCAAATCGGGAAAGCGGAACCCCTCCGAAGATTTTTTTGCCCTTTAACTGATCCAAGACATCCTGACTATTCTTAGGGAGTTCGATCACAAATTCATTATAAACAGGAGCGGAATAGCGAAACTTAATTCCCTGAACCATTTTTAACTTTTGGATGGCATATTGACTTTTACTATAATTCAATGAGGCTAATTGCTTTAACCCATGTTTTCCCATCAAGGAAAGATAAACGGTCACCCACAAGGCACATAAGGCTTGATTTGAGCAAATATTAGAGGTGGCTTTTTCTCTTCGAATGTGTTGTTCGCGAGTTGAAAGGGTTAAACAAAATGCTCTATTGCCATCTTTATCACTTGTTAAACCAGCCAAACGTCCTGGCATCTGTCTTACATATTTTTGGCGACAAGCAAATACTCCCAAGTTCGGACCACCGTAAGATACAGGCAAACCTAGCGATTGAGCTTCACCAACGACAACATCGGCTCCGAACTCACCGGGTGGTGTCAACATCCCCAAACCGGACATTTCGATGATCACAACCACAAACAATGCCTCATGGTTAGCCAGTAGCGCTCCATGTTTTTTCAAGTCTTCAATAACACCATAAAAATTAATAACCGGAAGCAGACTGCACAAGCTGGTATCGTCCAGTTCTTTCTCAATAATTGCCAAATCAGTTTGTCCGTTTTCGGCCAAGGGTATTTCGACTAACTCAACGTTTTGATGATGCATGTAGGTTTTCAATGTTTCGATATATTCCGGATGAAGTCCCGCCGAATACAATACCTTGGTTCTTTTTTTCTTAACTCGTTGTGCTAAGAAAACAGCTTCCGCTACGGCAGTCGCGCCTTCATACATTGAGGCATTGGCGACATCCATCCCAGTCAATTGCGACAACAGGGTTTGAAACTCAAACATAACCTGCAATGACCCCTGACTTAATTCGGGCTGATACGGTGTGTAAGATGTCAAAAACTCCGCTCGGGATACAATTGATCCAATTGCTTCAGGAATGTAGCGGCGGTATGAACCGGCACCCAAAAACGAAATATACTCTGTCGGCATTTCACCAGATCGTTTTTTTAACTCCTTTTTCAGTGAAAATTCACTGATAGGTGCTGAAATACTAAGTAGTTCCTTTAACCTGATATCCTCAGGTATATTTACAAACAGATCCTCGACCGATGAAACACCGATTTCTTTTAGCATCTCTGCCCGAGTATCCGGGCTATTGGGCATGAATTTCATAAATAAACCAAAGTTTGGATTAAATTGATAAAGTATGAACTCAATGGCTCAGGTATTTACGCTTATTAAAAGTAAACTCAATCAGATGATTGGCTTTATCGTGCCGTGATAAACTATTTATCAGTTTCACATGGTTTACGCCAGATAATCGACTAACTTGTGACAATTCACCCGGATCAATTCTCAGATTAAACATCCGATTTAAAATTGTATACGTCTACAATTTTCTCCCCAAAAAGAAAAGCTAAATATATAAAACATCATTAAACAATTTTGGAGTTATAGTCGAATCTTGTGTTTAAGGGTGAAGTGGCGTAACCCTTTGTTTATTGAATTAACCGGAAAATTAATAAACAAACAAAAGGGACACCACCATGGAGAAGGATAAGGTAATCAACTTAAATCGACCAGAAGAAACCGGATCAGATGTACTGAGTGAAATTATCAGAAAAGGGGCTCAAAGGATACTGAAAGAAGCTCTTGAAATAAAAACCTTTATTGATAAGTATCGGGAGTTACGCATCAGGGGGAATAAACAAAGGATTGTTCGTAACGGCTATTTAGCTGAACGTGAAATTGTAACCGGTGTTGGAAAGGTATCAATAAAAGCACCACGGTTAAGAGACCGAGGAGGAGAAGGTACCCCAGAGAAACTACAGTTTTCTTCAAGTATATTAGAGATATAGTCAAATGTTGTGTTCAAAAAAGTTAAGCAGCAATATCCCTTT
>CAZJUM010000211.1:0-4043 GCA_964549175.1 uncultured Pseudomonadota bacterium
TCCATTTTATTAGTGTCGCGTGCAATCTTTTACGCCTTCTCATTCTAATCGAAGGCTTCAATCTAATCTATGCTTTTACCTCTCCTGATTTTCATGAAGCCTATAAATGAGAACCAAATTCCAGGAATAATAGCAATATATACATCTTTCCATTTCAGGACAGTGAAAGGATAAATCAAAAACATTGTAAAAAGAACAAAAATAAAAAATACAGTTGTTATGAGAAATGGCAAACCTATTTCTTCGGTACAAGTATAATAAAAAACATAGAACTTAGTAATAATGTAGCAAATCCTTATAAAATTCAGTAAACGCTCATATCTCCAACCGCTGGAAAATTAACAATATCATGAGAAATAATAACAATAATACTCAAAGCCCAAACAAGCGCTAAAACTGCACGAAGATATGGCCAAATTCCAATATCTGAATTACTACGCATAGCTTTTCATCCTATCGCCTAACGTCGCTTTTCAGCGGGCGCGGCTGTTTGCGCTCCGCTGCAAAAGCCTTGTTATCTGATTTGACGTTTCTTTATACCTGCCTTCATCATGTTCCATACAACCATATGATGAAAAGGACGAATTAAGTTGAAATACACTGGTCCAGTCCAGTGAAGATACTTAACAGAAGTGAATACGTGAAACCTTGTACGATTGTGACTTAATTTTTCTGATATGACACCAAATAGAGCTGTTAAGTGTTTATCTTCAGGTGTTTCTGAAACCCAGTACATATCCTCTTTTGCATCACGCACAATAAAAAATGATGCATTTTCACCAGGCTTAAAGGAGAGATCCTCTGGTTCTATTGAGGGCCAGGTCTCTGGCTTTTCATGACGAACTAGCCCTAGAATATCTACAAGAATCCCCCTAATTCTATATAGAGAAACCATCCACCAGGGATAGTAAGAGAGCATCCCAGAAATAAAACTTCTTAAATCGACGTCACTTTCAATGGTTTTAACATCGATATGATCCGCATTCCTGAAATAAATCTCAAACTCTTTGTATTTTTCAATCACATTCATTTTACTACTCACGTAACGCTTTAATAACGGGCACAACGCTTTACCGCGTCGCGTTGATTTAGATGTTAGCCCTTTTTGTCAATATGTTGTTTGCCTTTTATTAAATTGGCGCCGACTGTGTAGCAATAAAGACTGGTCGGGATGAAATCAAGATGAACATTTTCCATAATAGTAGTACCCGTTTTCGATATGGTTGTAACTGCTGCACGATTTAAATTGTTTGAATGACAGAATTTAAGGAGGCTCTTAAGTTCACTTGGTTTTTTATAAAATCTATCTGACCAATTAACTTCAATAGCCCACAACACTTTTTGTTCCTTACCAATATTGACAATATCCACTTCACCATTCTTCCATCTTGAGTAGTGTAGCAGAGTGTCAGAATGAAACCACTGAGAGTAAACTGCTGTTTCAGATACTTCACCCATCGCTGGATCTGTGTTTGCAATTGGAAAAAACAACGCACTTCGAATTGAAGGGTTTGTTAAATATACTTTGAAGAAATTAGCCCTTTTAAATCTTTTAGCTGTTCTATCAACTCGGTGCACTGTTCTGATGAGAAATGCCGCTTCTAAATATTCGATGTATCTTTTTATCGTATTTTTAGCAACTCCAGATCCTTTTGACAATTCTTCAAGCGAAACTTCATTTGAGGTGTTAAATGCTAAAGTGGTGAATAGATAATTTAACTCTTGTATATTCTGCAGACCGTATAAGCTTGGTAAATCACGTAATAACACTTTGTCAATTATATCATTCTTTATATATCTACCCGGGTCAGATTGAATTTCTTCAGAAAAGATAACTTCAGGGTAACCTCCAAAATTTAGATAATGTAGAAAATTGTCGTTTAATTCTTCAAGGTTGTTAGTTCCAAAATATCCTTCTTTGGTATCAGAGGAAACAATAAGATGCTTTTTATCCAGCAAATCTAGGTACTCGTGAAAAGTCAGAGGGGGTAATAGGAAATCTGTAAATCTCCCAGCGCCTGACTCCTGGCTCTTCAATTTCAACGCTGCCGCCGCTGAACCAGATACAGTGCATTTTATGTTTGGTAATCTATCAACAATCGTCTTTAAATGGGTTTCCCAACTTTTTAGATATTGAATTTCATCAAAGAATATAAAACATTCATCTTCCAGATAATTTACACCGGTTGCTTCAGAATAAATATCCAAAAAGGATTCGAGGGCGAAACCGTTGTATATCGGATGGTCAACAGAAAAATACGCAATTCGATCAGGTGAAACCCCTGAATCTATAAGGTTTTGGATTGCGTGATGAATCAGCACAGTTTTACCAACACGCCTAGGTCCCATTAAAACTGTGGCTCTTCGGATTTTTCTTGATTCAACCAGAGGATAAAATAGCTCAAGGTAGGCTCTGGGGCTGAATGCCCTGAATATTTTAGGAATTTGCCTATCTTTCCACCATGGATTCTCTATGTCAAGCCGCTTAACAACCTGTTCTGTTGGAACTTTTTTCACGATGGCCTCCTAAGATTAATGTGATGCTCTTAGCATACCACTGTTGCCGATAATGTCAACACTCTGATGCTAATCCCGATGGCTAACGCTACGGATCACCTACAGGCGGTATAATCTTGAAGACCCCATGCCCTTTACGATAGACCACGCAAGTTTTCCTGTCAGGTGTATCCGTCTTGTCGGGCCATTTTGCATGGTCTTAACAATATATCAATACCCGTACCTGAAATCCCCGCACACATTGTGCGCACGTTCAAATCAAAACGGTTGCACATTTTTAATCGTTTTTAGAAATTTATCATGGATTGAGGTTAATCGTTTTGAAGATATCCATCAGTCCCTCAATGCTGTATACCGAGTGCAAGGCTAGCTGTATCGCCTTGTTCTCCTTTGCAATCATGTGAACGACGGTTGTCAGGGGAACCTTTCCCTGATACCGCCATAGGATTTGAATCTGATAGGCATCGAATTGCTTATAAGTTGCTATTGGATTCTGTGAGACAATTTCAATATCGCTGCCCACGAGTTTCAGCCCATGGGCATAAGCCCCCGCCAACCTCTTTAACTGCATTTTATTATCTTCACCGACCTGAATTCTTGAAATCGATATCGCCATCGATGGCGACCCCTGTGGAATACCGGCTCTGAAAATCTGGTTGGAATTCAGCACCCGGTTTTGAAACGTTTCAGGATAGTTTAACGTAAAGGCAGGAGAATCCGTTCGAACGAACTTGCCGTCTTTGGCAAAGCCTCTTGCCATCAAAACCGCTTCATCCACTTCGACATCAAGCTTCAAGGATTTCACCGTGGTCGTTAGATTGTCCATGGATGCTCCCTGGTTGTCCGCAGCACCGAAGACAATCAGGCGGTCGTTATTTTGTGCTGTGACAAAGGCGGATATCAACTCTGACCCTCCGGCATGCATTAATATTTCAAAATAATTGGCCTTGCTGCCATCTTTCAGCTCAATTACCTGTTGATTGTTGACGTTATGAACCAGGCAGTCGGGAATTATCGTTGGCAACGCACTTGAAACCAGGCTCGTCGTATCCTTCAAAGCTGTACCCGATGGATAAGGCCCGGCGGTTATCCCAAGGGATGGCATTCCCTCTGCGGATGTCCGCAGGAAAACAAATGAACCGATTGGTCCGATCTCCCTGGTTATTTTGTCAGCATCATACTCAATGGAAAAACCAATTGCTTTATCCTCATAGCGCACCAAATTGGGCACTGAAACCGATTTTTCCGCTTTCCCGACCATTGGAACAGACGCAAAGAAAAAAGATGCTGTCAATACACAAAATACGATCCAGGTCGTTATTTTTATATCGTTTTTCATAAGGCGTCCTTTTCAGCCTAGTGCAAAAAACCTCTATATTAAAAGAGGGGGACATCCTATGGTGTCCCGTGGTCCGATCTCGCTCAGATGATTAGTGCTGAACCCATTCCGGTATCGATATCTTTCTCTGAAGGTTTCACTTTAAAGAGATGGTGGTCTATTAGACCCGCTATAAGCGTTTAGTGGA
>CAZJUM010000212.1:0-3994 GCA_964549175.1 uncultured Pseudomonadota bacterium
CGGAGTCTTAAGGTAAAATCATACAGACTCCATAGCTCTTCGAGACTATGGAGCACCAGAGAGAAATTAGCTGAGCAGTTACGAATTTATTTGAATTAAGAAAAGTCTCAAAAATTGGACCGCCAATGATGGATGAATTTGTTCGTTATATTAGCACCACCGCGAACTCATTGAAATAATAAAGATATTCTTCATAAGGATCCCCAATTAAGGAGATCTTATGAAAGCTAAAAAGCATTTCAGCTTTAGCGGCCCGTGCTATTTTGCAAAGAATACCCCTTTGTGATCGCCAAAAACTCCCATTTTTTAATATCATACAAAAAGAGCTTCAATCGCTTGAAGAATTAGTGCCCTCTTTTAAATCAATTTCGCGGTTTCGCGCGCAATCATCAATTCCTCATTGGTCGGGATGACTATGACTTTGATTGATGATTCCGCTGAGCTGATTTCACGCGGGTCTTTTGAGCGAGTAGCGTTTTTCGCCTCATCCAGTTGAATGCCGAGACAATCCATATCCTGACAAACAGCCGTACGGGTCAGAGGCGCATTTTCACCAATTCCGGCTGTGAATATAATGGCATCCACACGTCCTAAAGCCGCGGCATAAGCCCCTACATATTTTTTAATACGATAATTATACATATCAAAAGCGATAATAGCGGCTTCATTCCCTTCGGCAACCGCATCTTCTATTTCACGCATATCATTCATGCCGCATATCCCTTTAACTCCGCTTTTTTTGTTCAGAATGTCATTCACTTCCCCGATATCCATTCCTGTCTGACTTACCAGAAAATAAGGAATCGCCGGGTCGATATCACCGGAACGGGTTCCCATAATGAGTCCTTCCAATGGAGTCAATCCCATCGATGTATCCACGCTTTTTCCGTTTTTAATGGCTGTAATGCTGCCACCATTGCCTAAATGGACGCTAATCAAATTGGATTCTTCCAAGGGTTTAGCTAACATTTTCGCCGCCTCAATAGCCACATAATGATGCGAGCTACCATGGAATCCGTAACGCCGGATTTTATGTTTGTGGTACAATTCCATTGGGATCGCATAATGATAGGCAGATGGGGGAATCGTATGATGAAATGCTGTATCAAATATCGCCACCTGTTTGGCAGTGGGAAAGATTTTTTGCGCCAACTCAATCCCCATGATATTGGCAGGATTATGTAGTGGTGCCAACGCGAGGTTGTCCCGAATGGCTTCCAAAACCTCATGATCAATAATCGTTGGTTTTTTAAAGGTCTCTCCTCCGTGGACCACGCGATGTGCCACTGCCGCGATTTCCGATTTGTCGGCGATAACACCAACTGAGCCATCCACCAACAAAGCCACGGCTGTCTCCAATCCGATTGTGTGATTGGGGATGGGGTTATCAGATTTCTTCTTTTCTTTTCCGTTGTTATATGTATGTATACCGACTGATTCACCGATTCTTTCAACAATTCCTCGGGCCAGCACCGACTGGTCTTCCATTTCAAATAATTGGTATTTGACCGATGAACTTCCTGAGTTAATGACGAGTATTTTCACAATAATCCTTTTTCTGCTTGCGCTTGTATTGCTGTAATCGCGACAGTGTTAATTATATCCGGAACCAAACATCCACGACTTAGATCATTGACAGGTTTGTTCATGCCCTGCATGATCGGACCGATCGCCACGGCTTTAGCCGATCGCTGAACCGCTTTATAGGTATTATTACCCGTATTGAGGTCAGGAAAAATGAATACGGTGGCTTTTCCCGCCACTTTGCTGTCGGGCATTTTTTTTCGGGCAACTACCGGATCCACAGCGGCATCATATTGAATGGGACCTTCCAACAGAAGCTCCGGCGCTCTTTCATGGGCAATTCGAACAGCCTCCCGTACTTTATCCACATCGGCTCCTTTTCCGGACTCTCCGGTTGAGTACGAAAGTAGTGCTACTCGGGGTTCGACGCCAAATATTTTCGCGGTTTCAGCAGCACTAATAGCAATCTCTGCCAGCTCATGGGCCACCGGGTTCGGATTCACGGCGCAATCACCATAAGCCAGAACACGATCTTTCAAACACATAAAAAAGATACTGGAAACAATGGACACACCTAGTTTGGTTTTAATGATCTCAAATGAGGGGATGATTGTTTGCATGGTAGAATGAGCGGCACCGGAGACCATACCATCGGCATGCCCTTTATGCACCATCATTGTTCCGAAATAACTAACACCGGACATGGCATCCCGCGCGTTATCAATCGTTATTCCCTTGTGTTTTCTTAAATCAAAATAGCTTTGCACATAATCCTCAAAATGCTCTGATTCCATGGGATCGACTATATTGATATTGTCCAATTTATATCCGAGGTTGGCGATCATTTTTCGGATAAGGTCTTCTTTGCCCAGCAGGGTAATATCAACAACATCTCGATGCATCAAAAGCTCCGATGCCTGCAAAATGCGCTTATCAGTGCCTTCCGGTAAGACGATATGCTGCTTATGGGCACGCGCCCAATTAATAAGGCCGAATTCAAACATTTTCGGTGTGATGCTAGACACACTGAATTTAACGATGAGTTGCGAAAGCTGGGTTGTATTCACATGTTTTTCGAACTGTCCCAAAGCAACGGCAATTTTTCGGGTATTGGTTGGTATGATACGGGAGTGGGCGAGGTTGACATTGGTGGTGGTGAGGAATGTGTCTGTTTTGACTTTTAGAATCGGGAACACATCCGTCATCCCTTTCACCGCTTTGAAAAAGCTTTTATCAATGGGCATGTTCCCGGTGAGTATCATTCCCGCAATATTGGGCATACTCCGCGATTTCAGCACCGCCAGATTACCAAAAATGATGTCCAGTCGGTCACTCGGCGTGATAATCAAAGCTCCTTCAGTCACCCGGTTCAGGTAATTCCCCAAATGCATAGCGGATACGACCTTTTGGGATATATGACGATGAAGCTGATTCTCACCATACAGGATATCAGCACCAAGATGTGTGGCGACTTCACCCATGGTTAAACTCCCCAGAAGCTCATCATTCGGTACGGCATATAACGACTCAATTTTGTTGCTCAAGTCTTCTTTCAATTGCTCAATCAGACTTTCATCAAAGTGCTCAGGTGAGCGATTGATAATCAGCGATAGAATTTTGCATCCTTTTTCCTCAAAAGAATTCACCGCGTAATGGCAGGATTTGATAATCCCCTGCGCGGATTTATCACCGGCATTGGCGACCACTAGAATCGGACATCCGAGGTTGTTAGCGATTTCTGTATTAATGTCGAATTCAAATGAGGAGGTTATACTCTCATAATCCGTCCCCAGACAGAGGACAAAATCCTCCTTTATAGCCAACGCGTTATATTTGTTGAGAATCCCTTCCAGTAGCGCTTGATGCTGTCCGGATGTGATCAAAGCCCTGGCTTCTTGAAATGTGAACCCATACATTTTATCATATTCCCTACCCAGATTATAATACCTTGAAATTAAATTGATTTCATTATCAACTTCTTTATTTTGGGAATTGGCATTGATGATGGGACGAAAAAAACCGACCTTTTCCACATTTCTTTTTAACAATTCCATCACGCCCAACGCGATTAATGATTTACCACTCCGCGGTTCAACCGCGGTTATATAGAGATTTTTTGACATAGTTGATTTTTAAAAATGACGAAATTAACTTTATTTGTATCTGTTCAGAACTTATTAAAAAAAGTGCCAAAAAGTTCATTTTTTACTTGACAAGGTTTTTGACGGATTTTTGTTAATCCGCCTACATTAGACAGTCTACAGAGACTTGGTATTGTAATGGACGATAAAAAGTCTTTATAGGGCTTTTTGTTTTTCGCGACCCCTGACCGCAGCTAAAAAATAAAAATAGATTCTAGTGCATACGGAACAAAAAAAATCCGCTTTTAAAACCCCCGGTGGCTCCATAATGGCATAGCCTTGTGGAGCCTTAATGTAAAATCATACAGACTCCATAGCTCTTCGAGACT
>CAZJUM010000213.1:0-3973 GCA_964549175.1 uncultured Pseudomonadota bacterium
GGAACCGACATTTACCCAACTTAATTGATAACTCCGACACGATTATCCATCTTGCCGGTCGGGCACATCATCTTAAGGAGGCCTCCGATGATCCATTGCGGGATTATAGAAAAGCAAATCGGGATTTAACATTAAATTTGGCAAGACTAGCACTTGAAACTAAAGTAAAAAAATTTATCTATACCAGCTCTGTTAAAGTAATAGGCGATAAACCAGGTAGCTATAATGAAGATGATAGACCTATGCCCGAAGACTCTTATGGAATAAGTAAAATCGAAGCGGAACAAGGCCTAAGAGAGCTTTTTGAAAACCAGTCTTCAACTCAATGCATAATCATCCGGCCTCCATTGATTTATGGTCCTCGGAATAAAGGAAATATACTTTCACTTATCAAAATCGCATCAAAAAAAATGTATCTCCCTCTCAAAAATGCGAGAGGCAGACGCAGTATGCTCTACATTGGAAATCTTTGTGACGCTATTCTCAACATTATCCAAGATAAATCCACAAATCGCCCTAGTGTACAAACATACTTCCTAACTGATGCTAAAGATGTCACCAGTAGCAAGCTTTATTCTTATATTTTTCAAGCTATGCACAACAAAGAAGGTGTGTTTCCGACACCTGAATTGATTTTTCGCTTAGGCGGAAAAGCAGGTGCTGTTTTAGAGAAGCTCACCGGAGTTAATTTGCCACTCAATCAAAGGGTAGTTTCTCGCTTGTTTGATGAGTACCGGTTTTCAAATCAGAAGTTTTGTGATGACTATAAATGGTCACCGCCATATACCATTTCGCAGGGAATTCAAAATACAGTAGAGTGGTACAATTCAATTAAAAGAAGATAGTATTTGAGATTTTATTTTTCATGAACTACTGGATTTTCTTTTTGTCTTTTTTAGCCGGGAGTACTGGAGCTTGGTTAATTTCCTCAAATGGTTTGAAGTTAGGATTATTAGATATTCCTCAACAGAGAAGTTCACATAAATTTCCCACACCAAAAGGTGGTGGAATAGGAATTGTAGCCGCTTTCATACCAACTAGTATCTATTTGAATATAACATGGACTTTGTGGCTCTCTGGATTATCACTCGCCATAATCAGCTTTTTAGGGGATAAAATTGATCTATCTCCAAAGTTGAGATTAATTATTCAATTTATTCTCATCGGATTGTTTCTGGGAAATACCAATCTGCTGAAGTTCGCACCTTGCCCTGACATCCATAACACTAGTGAAATACCACATATTCTACATATTTCAATTTTCTTGTTTTTGTTGATAGTTATTACAAGTACAGCAAATATCTATAATTTTATGGATGGAATCAACGGAATAGCAGCGATATCAGGAATCATCGCTTTTTTTTTTCTGGGTGTGTTTGCCAAGAGTAATACGATAAACCCAGTTTTACCTGCTATTTCTTTTAGTATGTGCTTTGCCTGTATTGGATTTCTGCCATTTAACTTTCCCCAAGCAAAAGTTTTTATGGGCGATGTTGGAAGTATATTTCTTGGCTTTATGTTCGCCGTATCGGCTGTTATGATCTCAAATAATTGGACAGATTTTTTCTGTTTAACAGGATTCTTATTTCCATTTTTCGCCGATGAAATTATTACTATGGTCGATCGAATTAAAAGACATGAATCTCTAGTAAAACCACACCGCCGACATTTGTATCAAGTATTGGCAAATGAAATGAAAATTGCTCACTGGAAAGTTTCAATAGCTTATGGAATTGCACAAGTTTTCATCGCACTTATTCTTTTGTATTTTAGAAACTACGGATTAACAATACTAATCGCTACCATGATAACGCTATTTGCGATATTTTCATGTATTAATTACACAATAAAAAAATCCATTTAGTCCGATTTCATCCATATCTCAGGAAGTCTGAAACCATAATGAACTCAAAAGTTGCATTACAGCCCTTTAGCAAACTCGGAACGCTAATTAATTTTTTATACTTCAGGATCAACCGGCCAACAAAGCGTTGGATTTTTAAAAGCATCGATTCCGTAATTCTACTAATCTCAATTTACTTAGCATTTAGTCTTCGATTTGATATATTTAATGTTTGGGAACTACTGCCAAAATACAAAAGTCATCTTTATATCCTAATTCCTACAAAAATTCTCTTTTTCTGGGTCATTGGCATGTATCGACCCGTGATTAGGTATGCCGGTATTGAGTTCATCACTACAGCTGCGAAAGGAGTATTCGGCGGAACAGTCATTTTTGTCATCCTTAGTTTTGCTATTCTATCAAAAACACTTGATCTACTTCAATTTCCTCGTTCAATTATAATAATTGACGCTGTTCTAAGCTTTTTCTTTATCGCCTTCGCTCGCATAATTATAAGATGGATTCTGGTAATTTCCATAGAAACAGAAGGAGGAAATAATAAACCAGAAAGTATTATCATATACGGAGCAGGAAGAGTTGGTTGCCAACTGGTTCAAACTTTATCACGAGAAAACGCATATAAAGTAATCTGTTTTATCGATGACAACCCCAAAATACAAAAGCATCAAATCAGTGGGAAAACAGTATTTTCCCCTTTGCGGCTTGGGGAACTCATTGAAAAATACCAAGTTGATAGCATTATTTTAGCCATTCATAGTGCCGGGAAAAAAAGGAAGGAAGAAGTCATTAACGGGATTCGGCATCATAATATTCAAGTTAAAACAGTTCCTGATATCACTAAAATCCTTAATGGCGAAATATCAGTCAACGAAATAAGGAATATTGATATTATTGACCTTTTAGGGCGCGAGGAAGCTTCTCCCGATCCCACTCTACTTGAAGCGGATATTAAAAATAAGGTTGTTATGGTAACTGGCGCCGGAGGTTCTATTGGTTCGGAATTGTGCCGACAAATATTGGGTCAAAATCCCAATCACCTGATATTGTTTGAACGCAGCGAATATGCTCTGTATACAATTGATACCGAATTGCGCCAGGACTTCCCTATGCACCGTATTGACGCCTGTTTAGGATCAGTGACAATCCAAGAGAGGGTCGAGGAAGTACTGAAAAAATACTCAGTCAATATTATTTATCATGCGGCAGCTTATAAACATGTGCCTCTGATTGAATCCAATATAAGCGAGGGCATCTTTAACAATATCAACGGAACGCTTCGCTGTGTTCTCGCCGCTGAAAAATGTCAGGTATCCACATTTGTTTTGGTTTCGACTGATAAAGCAGTGAGGCCGACCAATATCATGGGAACGACAAAACGAATTGCCGAACTCATTCTACAGGCAGCTGCAAAAAAAAAAAAAATCACCACTCTCGTTTTGTTATGGTTCGATTTGGTAATGTATTGGATAGTGCGGGATCAGTTGTTCCCCGATTTAGGCAACAGATCAAAGAAGGGAAAAACCTTACGGTAACACACCCGGACATTAAACGTTTTTTTATGTCAATCCCCGAAGCAGCCCGTCTCGTTATTCAAGCTGGAGCACTTGGCAAAGGAGGTGATGTTTTTCTCCTTGAAATGGGAAATCCGGTGAGCATATTTGATCTGGCCGTTCAAATGATTGAATTAAGCGGGCTCACGTTAGGAAAAGATATTGATATCGATATTATCGGATTAAGGCCCGGGGAAAAATTATACGAAGAATTGTTAATCGACATCAATAGGGCATCTAAAACCAGTCATCCGAAAATATTCTCAGCCAACGAAAAATCATACGATTGGAATACACTTTCAGAACACTTAAATTCCCTATTTGAGGTCGCAAAAAATGGTAATAGCGGAGAAATCATCAAACAGTTACGAGTGATAGTACCAGAATATCAGCCCGATAATAACTCCAACCCAGCCCAAAATAACGAAACCCGAACTAAAACGGCAAAAGTTACTCCGATCTCTTTAGACGCATCATAAGTTCTTTGATATTTTCAGCTGGTAGCAGTCAGCTTTCAGGGCAGAATACAAAACAAAAAATAAGGGAATTTATAATTCCT
>CAZJUM010000214.1:0-3973 GCA_964549175.1 uncultured Pseudomonadota bacterium
TCAAGTAAAAAATGAACTTTTTTGCACTTTTTTAATAAGTTCTGAATAGATACGATAAAAAAAGGCCATATGGCTGCCTCCGGATAAAGCTGATGGCTGAATGCTTGCAGCTTTTCAAGAGTTTTGATTTCAATGTCATTCCCCGGGATATTTGGTTGTTTATACGCTTCCAATGCCTGGTGTAACAGGTTCTTATACCGCGACGCGTAAATATACTCTTTTGGTTTTTCAATGTCGCGGGGCGTCCTGACCTTGCTGTTTGGTGATGCTATATCGGGATCGAGTTTTTACCCACTTTTGCTTTGGTGGTTGTTCCGCTTTTTAATACCGGTTAGGCATTGCCTCAATAATGTCTTAATGGATTGATACAATCGATCGCGCGATGATTTGAGATTGCCGTGTAATTGACGCGCATATCGTTGAACAGCTCGTCCGAAGGTTGAATGTTTTATTTTTCCGAAAGATGAGATTAGCGATAATAATTGTCTAAGGAAGGCCGCCACGGTTATAAGCAGAGCACTGAGTAAGATAAAGAGTGAGAAGTCAAAACGATAGGAGCTTAAAATACGATAGTTATGAATGAGCAAAATACACAGAATCAATCCAAACGCAAGGGCATGACCCAATGTATCAACAAGAGCGATGTTGGTAGCGATTCCCCATAGTCCTGTAAGTCTCGCCAAAATGGGATTAACGGGAGAGATCGTTGACGCCGCGAGGCTGACCAATAAGAAAACAGTGATGATATTCTTGATCATTAGCCGCAGCGGGTGTTGTTCGGCTGAATTGTCCACAAACAACAGCGAAAATGGAAACAACACGGACATCTGACCCATACATTCAATCAGCGTTCCTCCAATAAGGGCACCTGTTATTCCTAACCAATTCTGAATACCGCCATTCGGTGTTAATAAGTTAAAGGGCGTCGGATCCAGGCGGCCTTGACTAGTGATCGCGATAAGAAGACCTAACCCGATGAGTAATCTGACGATTTTTTTAGGTTTGAGTGTCCGTTTATGTTCTTTGTCCATTGTTTGTAATCGTAACGGTCAAGATGAGTTTAATCATATTGAAGCCTGGCTTGCTTTTCTTAAACCCGATCATATCATAACCAACGTGATAGTTCAATAAAGTGCGGAAACACCTCAGCGTCTGTTTTCGCCATACCCGGAGGCTTTCATGACTCATTGATGTTTATTCTGATCCGGCGTTTTTTGAGCAAGCGTCAACAAATTTATCGTAGTGACAACCCACTCTGTGAATGCTGTGAGCATCCGAGCCATACACCAAATCAATTGCCAGTTGTTTGCTCCAATACCACATGGGTTTTGTAAAATAAGGTGATTGGCAGGTTTGAACCATTAAACCCGCCATGTTAACATCCAGACTATATCCCTTCTTTTTTATGGTTTGAAACAGGGGCTCAAAAAATGAGATGTCGTATCGTGCCGGGTCGGAAAGGGGATGAACCTGTATGAATTTGTTGATTATCGCCAGGTGTCCGACGCGAATGGGGAGTAAGCTTGGCCATGGCTCGGATATCATTTTTTCGATTGCCTCCCAGTACGCCCTGTGAACCTGATCGCTTGTGCCATAGTGCGCGATCAGTCCCTCGCTAAAATCGTCCGGGTTATAATCAACACCGCGAAATCCGGTTTTCCCTTCCAAGAAATGTATGGAAAGCAGCACTTCATCAAGTTCAGACGAATACTGTTGAATTGATTTCTTGATAAATGACTCATAACCTTCCAGATAATCAAATTCCATTCCGCAGCGAATTTGAATGGCGTGGCCGTATTCTTTTTTGAGCTCATTAACCAATTTGAAATATTGAGGAAGTTCGTTAGGTAACATGGCGAACTCCCGGCGTAATTCTTCCGTGGGAAATAAATCGGCAGGCAACGGCGCGTGTTCCGTAATGGAGTAACAAGTAAAGCCGGTCTTGATGGCTTGCTCAAGCATTAAGGCGGTTGCCTCTCTACTGCCATGTTGGCAAAGCTCCGTATGGGTGTGTCCGTCCCACTTTACTGGCATGATTAAAAATTCTTGTTGAATGGGGTTAAGGCAGTCGTGAGCGTTGACGCGTTAATAAAAACGATTGGGTCGTGTTGATACAATTATATTTCCGTGTCTGATCTTTCGTCTAACCAGAGAAGAGCGGATTGCGTCGCGGGTGTCAATTTTAAAGGTACAAACCCTGAGAAAAAGCACCACCAACGCGTCGCGTATGACAAAAAACACTTAATATGGGGCAAAGCTGGCGATGGGGCATCCTCGCGATATTGTTAAAGGTGTACAAAGCTTTAAAACAAGCCGGGCCTCGAATTTAATACTTTTCGGATGTTTTCCTTCAAAAAATTGCCTGGCAGAGATTTGATTGATCGATTCTACGGGGCATCTTTTTCTATCCCTTCAATCGCTTTACGAATAGCGGAAGCTGTTAACTCATTCGCGAAAATGATCAAACGGGAACCTAACGCCTGAGTAAGCCGCTCCAGTTTCCGCCTCTTCCCTTTAACCGCGATAATGTAATTCGCGGGTAATTCCCCATCCAACGTGGTCAAAAATTGAATTTTCTCATTGGACAAATAACGAATCCATTCCAGCTGATAAATCCGATTACCGGAGACGGATTTTAAACAAACATCCGGTAGCAAGTAGCGGTTGCGACTCAGAGGATATATGGTTGATTCGGTACTTGCGATGAATTGATCCGGATACTTTTCGTTGATTCGATTAATGAGCTTCGCGATTTTTTCATTGGCCCATACTCCCTTCTCAACATAATGCGTTTGATAAGGATCCTGGTCTGATAATTCCAGACGGAAGATTCGACTTCGACCGGGGATTTTTAGTTTGGCCGTCAATTGCCAGGGTTCTTTGAGTAGCCATACGGACGGAAAAAACTGAGCGATTTCGAGTCCGTATGATCGCGGATTCTCCAGTACAGACCCCGGTCCATCAATCTTTAAAGTTAAAACTTGACGTTGGTAACTGGTGATAGTGAACATCAGTCTAAAAAACCTCATCATTTGCATTAGCTGACGAAATCCCCGGTCGAAGCATTTGCTAATACGAATTTCCAAATCAATCGTATTCAATAATAACCCTTGAACCTGTTCGATATTATAACGGTGAATCAGCTGTCGGGGTAAAATGGGATTGAAATCGATAAGCTTTTGATAGGATATCATATCACCAAACAGCCAGGCCTCGGTATTGTTCAGAATATTTTCCTGATCAAACTTGAGCTGATTGAGAATGACTTGGCGATGGAATTCGGGGCCTTGATAATGGGTCTTGGCGGTCGACCAGTATTGGGCTGATGATGAAAAAACCTGAGCGCGGGTTTCCATCGGATTTTCAGAGCCGGAGTGCGCAAAATTCGATCGATTGATCAAAATTTTTGCCAGCCCCTGAACTGTTTTGGGATTAATGCGTCCGATATCCTGATTCCTGATTTCCGCGTCCAGCTCAAAACGTCGCAGATTCTTAGCGTCTTTAAATAGTTGAATCAACATGGCGGCCACTTTTAGATTATGGCCCTCCGCTTGAATCTTACACGGATACGCTTTACCGTTTCTGAATCGTGTCATTAAAAGCGGACCGGTCAACATATTATATACCCCTTTGTGCCATCAGTTGAGAGCGAATATCCAATGCTATTACAACAAAAGCGTTGGCGCCATTGACGGAGTTTTTATTCTCCCGCGGCGGAATATGAATAGATCAATCACAAATTCTCAAAGACTCTCGCGAGATGCCGCATTCTTCATTTCCCGTAACACTAACAGCTTGCCGAGGGCATATTATATCTGAATGGTTTTCCGATACAGAAGCGCTTGCCAAACCAATAAAAATGGTAACTGTTCAGCTAATTTTTCTCTGGTGGCTCCATAGTCTCGAGAGCTATGGAGCCTGTATGATTTTACATTAAGACTCCGCAAGGCTACGCCATTATGGAGCCACCGTG
>CAZJUM010000215.1:0-3960 GCA_964549175.1 uncultured Pseudomonadota bacterium
TCCCTATAAAGGCTTTTTATCGTCCGTTACAGTACCAAATCTCTGTAGACTGTCTAATGTAGGCGGATTAACAAAAATCCGTCAAAAACCTTGTCAAGTAAAAAATGAACTTTTTTGCACTTTTTTAATAAGTTCTGAATAGATACCACAAATTTAACTCAAAACCCGGCAACCTTGTCATAATGGCATGTGGGTCAATCTGATTCTCCTGTACCGAGGGGACTATGAGCATGTATTTTTCCAGTCATCCCCCAATCAAAACAATGATGGCGGATAATGCGGGAAAATTGGACGGAGTTTGACACCGATCGACTCATTAGCCCCAAAAAAGGAATCATGAACAATAACCCTGCAATTACCCAAAACAACCGACTTCATTCCTCCGATTGTATGCGCATCACCAAATAAGGTGTTTCTGCGAGCAGATTCCCGTACCAAATCGTTAATACTTGTGAAAACACCAATAAGCCCACATTAGACAGACTGAAAAGGTTAATTTTGAAATATCATGGTATTGATTATAGCGATTGACATTGCTGTTGGAATATTTGGCGATCTGATATACCCTGCTTGAAACTCAAGTTAGGAGGTATATATGAAAGTGTATTCACTGGATTTAAGAGAAAAGATAGTTAAAACCTGGGAAAAGGGATCTCTTTCTATTCCCACGATTGCCGAAAAATTTGATGTAGGCTCAAACACGGTAAGACGATATGTGGATCTTTACAAAAATACAGCTTCTTTACTCCCAAAGAAGCGATCAAATAAACATCTGATAAAAATAAACAAGACCGGCGACGCTTTTTTAAGAAAGGCTGTCGAGAAGAATAAAGCGATTACGCTTAAAGAACTAAAGGTGAAATTTAAGAAAAAGTTTGGAATAAGCGTGGCTGAGAAAACAATCAGCCGTCACCCGGAAAAAGAGCGGATTAGTCTTAAAAAAAGTGAGTACATGAGCCAAATAGAATCAGATGAGTATCAGTTCCGGTATTTTGATTACATGATTACTATTAGTGGCACGGATCCCAGTCAGTTCGTGTTTATTGATGAGTCCGCGATAGAGCTTGAGTCATTACCAAGATACTTGAGAAGTCATGTCGGCACCCGAGCATAGATCAGCAAAAGTCATTACAAAAGCGAGAGATATACTATTGTAGCGGCTATTAACTACAAAAAGCTTTTCGCGCCTCTTGTTTTTGAGAGATCTATGTCACGAGAAATATTCAACCAGTATGTGAGGAAGATACTGGTGCCTGAATTAAGTGATAATCAAATAGTCATAATGGATAATGTCATCTCATCAAGCGGCCGACGCGCGTAAAACACTTCACTCAAAAGGTGTGAAGCCGGTTTTTTTGCCACCCGACTCACCTTTTTTGAATCCTATCGAACACGCATGGTCGAAGTTGAAAAATCACATTAGCAAAAGAAAGACGCCGGATAGAGAAAAACTATACCGAGCTATTCGTCCGCCGAATACACCGCGATTGCTTTGGGTACTAAAAAGCAAGCAGAAACACACTTTCCACAACCCACGCAACGTTCCGAATCAATTTGCAACACGCCATTTCTATTTTTAGCTATTGATTGATGATGTTCCGGACAGGAACTCATACATATCTCACAGAACTCTCCTTGTTTCGTTATACATGACGCCAATACTTTGGCCACTCCCAAAGGCTTAATATCAGACGCCAATGCACCATATGTACAGGCCGCGACACAAGGGAAGTCCTGGCAAAAAGAACAACCCGAAATATGTGAATCGATGTACGCCGTGCGATAAGCGGGAGAGGTAAGATCTGCTACTTTTTGTATGACATAGGTGGGACACGCGGCCAGACATCGAAAACAATCTTTTTCACACTTTTCAATAAATTCTGATTCGGGGATCGCTCCTGGGGGACGGATTATGTGCTCGGATCGTTTTATTTTGCTTTGAGTTATCGCATCTTTGACTTCGCCTATTTTTCTAAATCCTCCGAAGAGAAATTGCCTTCTTGATCTTTCCATCTCTACCGATTATTCAAGCTGATTAGTCATTTTATATGCTATGCCATTTTCCTCAGCCAGCGAACCAACTCAGTAATACCATTCCGCTCAGGTTCGGGTATTTTGTGATCACATACTTCACCAAGCTTAGCTGCCGCTGCCCCAACTTGCACACCAAGTCCCAAATCACGGAGCATCTCGTAGTCGTTTTTTTGATCTCCAACCGTTATTACCTGGTCAGGCTCTATCCCCAGTTGTTTCACCAGACGTACAAGTGTTTTGCCTTTTGACACATTCCGATTGATCATTTCGACATATAGCGGATGGGTATTAAACAGAGAAATCGATGATTTATGTTTTAAAACTTCTTTGATCCTGGCTTGAAATTTTAGATGTTCTTCCTTTTCGGCATAAAAAACTATCTTAGTCGGATCCTCGGAGAGTTCAGCTTTTAAGTTCTCCACAATCGTTCCAACCTCAAAATGGATGCCTTCATCTGGCCACGGTGTGTTATCGGACTTATAAACCCTACCACTGGCGGTGTGTATTTTTAACGAAATATTATAATCGTCTGACAGCATTAAGGTGATCAAAGCGGTTTCCAAAGGAATACCGCAAATCACCTCCCTTTCTCCGCTATCCGGATTATCGTATACTGATCCATTGCTGAACACCACGGGTTCGGTAATGTTCAATTGATCGAGAATAGGCTTGGCGCTTTTGTAGCTCCTGCCTGTCGCCACAGTCACACGAAGCCCCAAATCTCTAATTTGATCCACCGCGTTTATTGTTTCGGGCGTTAACTCGTATTTGGCAGTCAATAAAGTTCCATCCAGATCAAATACAATCATTTTAAAATTATTCAATTGATAGCTTTTGGGCATGACAGAACCTTTCTGATTAGCTTTGATAGTGAGCAAAACGTCGTTTGCGATAAATAAGGAGGATAAGTTAATTCTATTTGGATAGGTAAATACTTGGGTTTAGATCAGGATCATTATACATTTTGTATTGGCGATAAATGGTAAAGCGCCGATTTCCGGCTTTAACATCTTCGATCAATTGATAAAGACAATTAAAAAGGTCTTCACGTTGAATATTTAGTATTTTAATTTTGTGGACGGCTTTCGTGATATGCATGCTCGTCTCATCCTCACGTTGGCTTTGTTCTTTCATATGAAATAGCTTAAGCGACATAATCGAACATCGATCAATCATATTACCCGGTGTTTCAGAATTTAAGGGGGCTTTGGGGGAAATTTCACACCCCGTTTCTCTAAGCATATTGATCAATTGTTCATCGATTTGCTCAATCAAATCATTTCGCTTCTGGTTTAACCGGTCAATGGAACGCTTTGTATCGGCAATTTGAGAATCAGATGCGTCCGGTGCTCGGGCTTTATCTTCTTCATGCCACAATAAATAGTTCTGCAGATGCTGGTTTTCCACAATTCCGAGTAGTCCTGGCGATTGAATCACCGAACCAGTTTGATGCCACAAACTCACGCAGTTAACTTGGAGGATATTGATTTGATTCAGTTCGCTTAAACTCATGCCAAAAATAATAAGGTGTCAAAGTTGGTGCTGCAATCGGGACATCAGTCAAATCGGTTATTGCCCCGTATTGTTAATCAAAAAGGTCTTTCTGTATAGCTTTTTGAAGATATCAGTAACTAATTTATTCATATTATGGTTTTTTCAATATCGGGAAAAAACCGACCCGTATCGTCAAATTCATCCGAAAAGGTAATTGCTAAACAAATTGTGAGAATAAATTATATGATTATGTACAATTCGCAAGCTCATTTCTTTGATCACCCCCTGTTATTCCCGCTTTCGCGGGAATCTAAGCTCCGCTGATGCAATAGCTAAGGTTGAGGAAGAGTCATTCCCGCGAAAGTGGGAATCTAACAATAAAAGCCTAAGAAACCAAATGGTTTTCCGGATGCCCGTATCCGCGGGGATGAC
>CAZJUM010000216.1:0-3942 GCA_964549175.1 uncultured Pseudomonadota bacterium
CCATAGCTCTTCGAGACTATGGAGCCACCAGAGAAAAATTAGCTGAACAGTTACATATTTTCTAGTATTATTGTCGCGCCGGTAACAATAATAATGCGTAACTTTAATATCTTGCACAATTGTTCAATTGTTACCGCCGAATAAAAACATAGGTGTGTTTCATCCCGTATATAATGCCATTTTGTAAAATCGCGATTTTCATGCATTAATTCTGTTTTTATAGCGATAACGCCTCCCGGTTTAACTAATTTTTTAAATCTCTCCCATTCTTCGCGGGGTTTCGCGAAATGCTCTGCGGTTTCACAGCACACCAGAAAATCGTAAATCTCTTCTAATACCCTTGTTTTATTAGCGTAGTATGGGTCATAGCAATTTATCGCGTAGCCGCGCTCCCTAAACATTTGAGTTAAAACCGGTTCGGGTCCGGAACCGAAGTCCAACCCTCTGTTACCAACCGGAACAATTTCAACAAGCGGATCCAGAATCTGCATAAGAAATGATCGGTATTCCGGATCATTGCGATCGTTGTTGTGCAAATCGTAACGAGCTTTTTCCTTTTTAGCTGACAGGTGATACTTATGAGAAACAAATATAAGAGCGCATTGTCCGCATTTTATATATTGTCTCCAACGATCTTCGTGATACCAGTAAGTATCGAATGAGTTACACAGTGGACAGGTGGGGAAAACGGTCATAGCCGATACCGGTCTGTTGGGTGTCGGTTGAGAGAACCAGCGAGCGTCTCAGTGAGAATTTGTCGAAAATAATATAATTTAGGTTTAATTTCCGAATTTGATTTTTGTTCTTTTAACACAATCCCGTCAAAAGCCAGTGTTGAAATTGGACTCAAAACCTTGTAAAACCGTTTAAGTTTTGTATCTATTCAGAACTTATTAAAAAAGCGCCAAAAAGTTCATTTTTTACTTGACAAGGTTTTTGACGGATTTTTGTTAATCCGCCTACATTAGACAGTCTACAGAGATTGGGTACGGTAATAGACGATAAAAAGCCTTTATAGGGATTTTTGTTTTTCACGAACTGACCGCATCTTAAAAATAGATTCTAAGCACATACAGAGCAAAAAAATCCGCTTTTAAAACCCCCGGTGGCTCCATAATGGCGTAGCCTTGTGGAGTCTTAATGTAAAATCATACAGGCTCCATAGCTCTTCGAGGCTATGGAGCCACCAGAGCCAGTGTTGAAATTGGACTCAAAACCTTGTAAAACCGTTTAAGTTTTTATGATGCGGTGATAATAAGAGCATGTTATTACCATTCACTATGATATTCTATTGCTTATATGGATATCACAATCTTTTTGGAACCAATAGCTATTCAAACGGGAATTGCCTTAATGAATCAATGTTTGAATATGTACTTTGCTCCGTACAAAATTGATGTGGCCAGGTAAAAACGGACACAAAGTTAAGCTGTATTTTTCTTGATCCCATTTTCGAGATCATTTGAGCTGGCATACCCCAAAGCGGAATGAGGCCACTTGCTACTATGGAACATCTCGATGTATTCAATGACATCCGTACTTCCTTCCCGGTTGAATAATGCTTTCATACGCGCGTTCCGTCTTCAGGGTATGAAAGAAGCTTTCAGCAACAGCGTTATCCCAATAATATCGTTCAAGATGAAATCGATCAGATGATCGAAACCTGATCGGCAAAACTAGAATTGCTGCATGGCTCGCTTTCATTTGTCTTTTTTATTAAATCGTATTAGTTCTAAGATTTTTATTTTGTAAAAGAATATACAACTTATAGAACTCAATAAACCCATGATAATAGAATTACCGCACCGGCCTCGCCGGAATAGAATTTCAGAAAGTGTCAGATCTTTGGTTCGCGAAAATGCTTTAAACGTCAGTGAGTTAATAATGCCACTATTTGTTACCGAAGGAACGGGACACAGAGAAGCAATAAAATCAATGCCCGGAATTGATCGTTTGTCAACGGATCTAATTATTGAAGAATGCAAGGCAATCTATGATCTAGGGATCTCTGCTGTTGTCTTATTCCCCGTACTTGGAGATGATAAGAAAGACTCTCTGGCTACCGAGTCATACAATGAGAAAGGACTATATTCCAATACATTAAGGGCTGTTAAGGAACAGGTACCGGATCTAACTTTGATTACTGATATCGCAATGGATCCGTACAGTTCCGATGGTCACGATGGTGTTGTGAGTGAAACAGGTGAAATCGTCAATGACGAAACGCTCCCTATATTAGCGAAAATGGCAATCTCGCAGGCAAAATCAGGTGCTGATATCGTGGCTCCATCGGATATGATGGATGGCAGAACCGGATTTATAAGAACCGAACTGGATGCGGCCGGTTTTACTCAAGTCGGTATCATGTCATATAGTGTAAAATATGCCTCAGCTTACTATGATCCGTTTCGTGACGCGCTAGACAGTGCCCCTAAACATGGCGATAAAAAAACTTACCAAATGGATCCGGCCAACGTGAAGGAAGGAGTTCGAGAAGTATTATTGGATATCGAGGAAGGAGCAGATATCGTTATGGTAAAACCGGGGCTGCCTTATCTTGATGTTGTGCGAGCTGTTAAAGATGTATCTGAAGTTCCTGTTGCCGTCTATAATGTTTCCGGAGAGTATGCCATGGTTAAAGCAGCCGGATTGAATGGCTGGATCGATTATGAGAAAGTGGTTTTGGAAACTCTGCTGGGATTTAAACGCGCGGGTGCGAATATGATTCTCACATATCACGCGAAAGAAGCCGCTCAGTGGTTCAATCAGTAAAACAACTGGCTGTATCCTTCAGGTTAGTTCAGTGAAGCCGAAGTATAAATTGATCAACAGGATGGGATGAGAAAAACATAAGTCGAAGCACTTAAAAACGAATGCTGATTGTAGTTTGTTAACAGTGCTATCAATCCAGGTGTTTTGCTTTTCCGATACTGAAGAAATCGGCAAAATGGAGATAAAGACTTCAACTGTTCATATTATGGCGATGATCAAATAATGTCCGTCGGTGCATTTGATATGGTGATCATCAAAGTGATTCGAAGACATTTCCAAGAACCAAGCGCAGAACGTTTGGTTGTTCCTTCAGGTCCTTTTCACCAGCTCCGTATCCTATCTTTTCTATATTAATTCTAGGCAGTGCCTCCAAATACTCAGATGTAATGGTCTTTATGATTGCGGCTCCTGTAGGGGTTGTCAGTTCTCCATGATGAGGACCTCCGAATACCGGGACGGATTTCAAAAGCTCAAGCGTAGCCATAGCTGGGACCGGATATGTGCCATGTTGGCATTTCACCGAACCATGTCCAAGAGCGATGGGAGATGTAATTACTTTGTCGATTCGCATGGATTGAAACGTGATCGAAAAGCAAATAATATCGACGATGGAATCAAAGGCACCGACTTCATGGAAATGAACTTTATCGGGGGGAATTCCGTGGATGAGGGATTCGGCTTGAGCAAGATTCTTAAATATTTTAATGCTCAGTTCTTTGACTTCAATTGAAAGAGGTGAACACTCAATAAACTGTTTGATGTCAGCAAAACTATTAAGTTCAGATTTTGGAAAGGGTTCATTCACGTCAAATTTTAATGCCGACATACCACATTTTTGGGCTTTGGTAATCGATAGATTTGCGGATTTATCAGGAAAAAGTTGATTCATTTCATAAGTGAGCAGGTCAAACTCAGCCCCAATGTCAATCATTGCAGCCACAGACATGTCACCACTGATACCGGAAAAGCAATCGAAATATAGTGTTTTCATTAAAAAATAAGTAACTGTTCAGCTAATTTCTCTCTGGTGGCTCCATAGTCTCGAAGAGTTATGGAGTCTGTATGTTTTACATTAAGACTCCGCAAGACTACGCCATTACGGAGCCACCGTGGGCTTTAAGAGTTATAGTTGATTCTTGTGTTTGAGAGTGAAGTGGCGTACCCCTTTGT
>CAZJUM010000217.1:0-3784 GCA_964549175.1 uncultured Pseudomonadota bacterium
AGAAAGGGATATTGCTGCTTAACTTTTTTGAACACAACATTTGACTATATCTCTTGGATGGCTTCCGGCCGCGATAACCTTCGCTTTATTTGATTTTGTGTTTTAGTGCGGATCAGCGTGCACAGCATGAGCGATGATGTTCCGTATAGATATATGCTGACACTCGGGGGTATCCAAGTGTCGAACATATTGAATGCTTTTCCGGCGGCTTCAACCGCAAGAATCATGAAATTAGCGGCCTGGATTTTTTATTACAGAATTAAACGAGTAACGCACTAAAGATATAAACCATTTAAGGTCGACGACTACCAGTTTAACGCGAAAGCCCCCGGTGACAGGCCGGATCTTAAGCGGAAAGAAGAAGTAATGTTTTACGCTTTGTCATCCCGGACTCTCTCCGGAAGCCGGTGTTATTTTAAGTTCCTCAACCAAACGCATTATTAAAACCCCATGGATCATAAAAAAATCGAAAACATTATACAAGCCGATATACTTATTTCCGAACTCTCAAACAAACTAGGCACTCACTTCCGGGAAAGCGTCACCTCACAACTATATGAGTGGTGGCGGAATAATCGCCTCACCGTACGTAGAACTTGGCGAGGCATCCTTGAACCTGCGGAAGTAATTCCTTACAGCAATAGCGCGTGCTTTTTGCCCGATGATCGAATACAACTGAAGAAGCGAAAATCGCTTGATTCACTTAAAATCGCCACTTGGAATGTCAATTCCATTCGTATACGATTGCCCTTAATTTTATCCTGGTTGGAGGAACAACAAGCTGATATTGTCTGTCTTCAGGAAACCAAAACAGAGGATCATCAGTTTCCGGAACAAGAACTCCGCGAAGCAGGTTATAGTTGCGTTTACCATGGTCAAAAGAGTTATAATGGTGTGGCAATCCTTAGCAAATATCCGTTTGAGTCCGTGCAATATGGTTTTAAAAGCAGGTACGACACTGAAAACAAACGGCTACTGATCTCCTGTATTGAAGGAATCAACATAATTAACGTTTATGTCCCGCAGGGGCAAACCGAGAGTTCACCGAAGTTCCAATATAAGCTTGAGTTTTTGGATAATTTAATCGCGGAATTGGACGGTCATTTTAGCTCCGATGACCGGGTGATATTGCTTGGCGACATCAACATTGCGCCCGATAATCGTGATGTGGTTTCTCCGGAAGCCATGCAAAATATGGTTAGTTTTCATCCGAAAGAACACGCGATAATTGACCGTTTTAGGCGATGGGGACTTACCGATATCTATCGTCAGTTTCATCACGAAGGTGGATTGTACAGCTGGTGGGATTTCCGAACGTGTGGATTTGAAAAAAATGAAGGTATGCGAATTGATCACATTTGGGTGACTGATCCTGTCGCTCAGCACTGCGATTCTTGTGAAATCGATACCAATAACCGATCACAAACCAAACCATCGGATCATGCACCCGTCATATGCGTGGTAAAAACCAATAATCATTAAAAAAAATGACTAAACTATTTGCATTGGATTCCATGGCGATTCTGTACCGCAGTTTTTTCGCAATGATCCGCAAGCCGATGATCAATTCAAAGGGGCTGAACACCAGTGGTATATTTGGTTTTTTCTCACAAATTGCCAAAATCATTGAGTCCGAACAAACGGATTATTTGGCTGTGGTTTCGGATACCAGCGAGCTCACATTTCGACATAAACATTACCCGGAATATAAGGCAACACGAGAAAAAATGCCGGATGATTTGGTGGAGCAACTTCCCTATCTGCCCAGACTTGCTCAAGCCCTAAATTTGCCTTTTATCACATTACCGGGGTATGAGGCCGATGACATTATTGGCACATTGATGCGAATTTGTTCGGAAAATAATATTCAAGGAACAATGGTCACCAGTGACAAAGATTATATGCAGTTGATCACGGATCAAAACAAGATGTACAACCACAAAAACCAAACACTGGGAATTAAACAGGTTGAGGAGAGGTTCGGCTGTCGTCCGGATCAAGTGATCGAAATTTTGGGTTTGATGGGTGATGCTTCGGATAATATCCCCGGTGTCAAAGGAGTCGGTGAAAAAACAGCCATTAAACTAATTTCACAGTATGGCTCAATACCCAATTTGTATGCGCATATTGAAGAACTTCCCCAAAATAAGATGAGGGAAAAATTAATCAATGATCGTGAAAACGCCTTGCTATCACGAGAATTGGTAACCATTGATGTCACGGTACCAATCGATTTTACTCTGGATGCATTAAAGGTGGATTATCGAAAACTGATAAACAATGACGCGCTAACCGAAATACTGGAAGAGTTGGAATTCAAGTCATTTATCAAACGATTTGGCTCATCAAATCGATCAAAATCAAAACCCGTACCAACCAAGAACGCTGAGTTAGGACAAGTGAATGAAAGCGCCGTAACCGTGGAAGAAGAAAATGAAAGCATTGTAACAGCGAAAGAAGTAAAAGCAAATCACTTGAAATCTTTGGAACATTTTGAGTCATTGATTGGTTTAGCTCAAACGTCTCAAAGGGTTGCCTTTGATGTGATTCATCATGGGGATCAATTTATTGGGGGAACAATCATAGGGTTGGCGATCGCGGTTGAACCAAACAAAGCCTATTACCTTGATCTGGAAATGCCTCAATTGTCGTCTCATCGTGACACTATTTTTAAAAATATTAAGAAACTGTTGGAATCACGCCAATTACAAAAAGTCGTTTACAACTGGAAACATCTTCTTCAACTCCTTTTTCCCCAAGGCATCCATTCAGGCCAATCAATAATTGATGTTATGATCGCCGCACATCTGGTGGAATCGGATGAGCGTGATTTTAGCTTAGAGGGGATTTTAGCTCGTCAATTTAACTATGCGTTCCGCTATGTTATCCCTATCAAAAAACAAAAACCCCAGGAAAACCAGCGTATTATTGAAGAGGGATCAGACCACTATTTAGCGCATGGTGAACGCGTTGGAATGCTTCGACAAGTATCTGATCATTTGATCAAACAGATGGAAAAAACGGGGATGATGCGAACCTATCAATATGTTGAAAGTCCATTGACTGAAGTATTGGCAAAGGTTGAACAAAACGGCGTTACCATTGATTCAACAATCCTGGCCAACATCTCCGCGGAATTTGAAGATCGCCTCAATAGACTCAGCGATCAGATTTACATCGAAGCGGGGGAGACATTCAACATCAATTCAATCATCGAGCTACAATCCATTCTTTACGATAAATTGAAAATTCATACCCAATATAAGGTCAAACCGAAAAAAATTAAGCTGGGGAATAAGATGTCCACCGATGAGGAAACATTGGAAAAAATGCAAGTACACCCCCTCCCCAAGCTGATTCTAAGATATCGGGAATTAAACAAACTCAAGAATACCTATGTGGATCAATTACCTACTTTTGTGAATTTGAAAACCGGTCGCATTCATTCATCATTCAGGCAAACTGTTGCTGCCACGGGAAGACTGGCTTCCGACAATCCCAATTTGCAGAATATCCCCATTCGCACCGAAGAAGGACGTAGGATTCGATCCGTATTCATTCCTTCCGCCGATGATCATATTTTGGTTTCAGCGGATTATAGTCAGATTGAATTGCGGGTTATTGCCCATTTTTCGAAAGATCCCATATTTATTGCGGCCTATCGTCAGAACTTGGATATCCATGTCTTGACGGCCTCCGCTATTTTTGAGGTTCCGGAAGATCAGGTTACACGGGAAATGCGCTCCAAAGCCAAAGAAGTCAATTTTGGATTAATCTATCGCAT
>CAZJUM010000218.1:0-3715 GCA_964549175.1 uncultured Pseudomonadota bacterium
AGAAAGGGATATTGCTGCTTAACTTTTTTGAACACAACATTTGACTATATCTCAGATACAGATTTTATTGATTTTAAAATTTTCCTTCTGCCGGTAACTCTGATGCAGTGGAACAGCCTTTGAATCCAAATGAAACCATAAAAGGGGCCGGAAACAGGGCGAAAAACTGTTTATTGAACACTCATTTAATTTTGGTATCAAGACGGACTTATTCAAGCACCGTAGTACACCACCAATATATGAATGTATGTGCCTGTGTTATATATAACGGGAATCGTTTTTTACGGGATTATCCTCTGCCTTTGAATATCCACAGAATGTCACCGAATTGGTAATATATGATCATTTGGATATTAGTCAGACATTCTATCAATCCGGTCGGACCAATGAGGAAAATACGGATCAAGCTCCGGTGCCATTAGTGCTTTAATCGACAATCGACTCAACAGAAAGGAATACACTAAACAGGCGATCATTACTGCCTCGATTTATATCGCCGCGCATGAGGTTTCAGGGTCATCACCTTCAAAAAATACACTTGGAGAATTTGAGCTTAGATGGGTAAAAGTAAAAGCAGAGACAAAATCAGGAATTTTGTTCATGCGGATGGTGAAAGTCTAAAAATGCAAAGGACATTCTGTCAGGTAGCATTGACAGATAAGAAAACAAATTCCCCAAAGTTGATCTGGGTTCCGGCTTAATTGATCTCATGCGGCAGTTCGAAGACACACAATCATTTTCTCCCTTTCTTTAAATTTTTCCTCAAATTTGTGCCTACCTGTCGCGAGTTCTACAGCCCGATTATTTTCTCCCAGTCGTTTAGCCCACCACGAATCACATAGGCATTATAACCACACGCCTCGAAAATTTTCAATGCTTGAATACTCAGTGAACCGTCATTACAGATAAGCAGTGTTGTTTTTTTGGTATCCATCTGTGGAATTTCTTGACTGATACGACTTAGCGGAATGTTTGCTGCGCTTGGAATATTTTTTTTCTCGAATTGTTCTTGTGAGCGAACATCAATTAGCTGCACAGTATTCAATGCAAGCATGTCTCGTGCTTCGATAACATTTTTTTCCGTATCCATTTCTTCTTTAGTTTTGTACGGTATCGCCGACCATTTTGAATCAGGCAGGGGTATTATTGTGAACGATTGCCATCATAGGAATGATATTTTGTCTTCGCGGGATACTTTAGCTACCGTGCCATTAAACAGTCAATCACTCAGATTCAGTGGGGCACCAAATAGTTTCGGATGACATTACAAACCTTGCGAAAAAAAGATCGAGAAAATAGAAAATATGATAAAAACACCTTGGCATAAGGGAATAGTTTTAGCAACTGTCTTTTCGAATGAGATTCACTGTGGGAAATTAATTTATTGACATCCGTGGATGTAGCTTTAAATGTTGATTTTGATGGATTTCGGAAATACATCTGTTGAAAATTAAAAGGTTTTAAGATTGGGAATAAGAAAATAGCTATGAAAAATGTAATTATTGCCGAAGCTTTGGGATTCTGTTGGGGTGTTAGACGTGCTTTGGATATTGTCAATCAACGGGGACCCGTTTCGATATTGGGTGATTTGATACATAATAAACAAGTGGTTAAAGAACTGGAGAAAAACGATCAAAAGGTGGTCAATGAAATTGCCATAACCGATGAAAAACCCATCGTGATAACTGCCCACGGGACGGATATCAATAATATCGCAAAAATAAAATCACTTAAAAAAAAATTGGTGGATACCACGTGCCCGCTGGTGAGTGCTATATACAAGGCCGGTGAAAAGCTGGAAAAAGAAGGGTATCATATACTGATCATCGGTGACCGTAAACATGTCGAAGTGATAGGTATCGCATCACGAATGAATCAGCCGATAATTGTTAATAATGAGGAGGAACTGGATGTTGTCCAACTTCCTGAGAAGGTTGGCGTAATCTGTCAAAGTACCTTTTCTCTAAACAAGTTTGAAAAACTAATACGCCTCATTGAGCAGAGGGTGGCAGATGTCAAAATCAAAAATACAATTTGTTTTCCGACAAAAAAAAGACAAGAAACGGCGGAAAAACTAGCCCAGCAAGTTGAGGTAATGATCGTAATCGGTGGTTTTCATTCATCAAATACAAAAAAACTGGTCGAGTTGACGAGTCAATGTTGTGAAAGTTATCATATTGAAACAGCTGATCAATTGGATCCGGAATGGGTGGAAGACAAAATTGATATAGGGATTACGGCCGGGGCATCAACAGCGGATTGGGTGATTAAGGAAGTTTATGACAAACTTATTACCCTGGACTGTGAGTGAGCTTTGTTTGCGTTACCGTGATTTGAAGGGGTCCATCAAAAACTCTCGGATGATTAAGCCACTGGCCTTAAATGCTTATCCGCCATTTCATCCCATCGTCCCGATTGCACTCGTGCCCGGACAGAAGTCCCGGATTGAGCGTTTTTCTTTTTCCGTTGCATACCGGTTTGTTTCATAGGGGATTGAATCAGGGTTTGGTGAGTGCTCTTGATCGCGTCACTGCCTATGGCAAGTCCTTGTTCTTTATACAGTCCGTCATTCATCTTTCATTATCTTACTGTCCCGGCTTTCCCCAATCTTGCGAATTATTTTACTGAGTTATCACCCGAATGTTCTTGGTGCGGCCCTGTGATGAGTATCCTTCATATCTGTTTAAAACATGCAACAGAGTCTAACAAAAAGAGGAACAACTTTCAGCTGATTGAGGGATATAGCTGCCTTGCTGCCGAAAAACACATTCCCTGAAAGTATTTAAATCAACTTCACGCGTTGAACGGATACCTTTTTTTCATCAATAGTAATCCGATGAAATCCAGACCAGTCTCCTTCGGTATACCGGCAACAACCACCGCTATTGATGCAAATCAGCGGATTATCCGGATGTGGTAAAAAGGCCCAACTCTTATGAATATGACCATGCAAATACAGAAGAATATCATTTTCAAGCAAAAATTTTCGAAGAATATGTTTTTTTGACAACCCGTGGAAGTATCCTTCATTAACCGAATCAGGCAAAAACGCCGGATAATGGCCTACCGCAATTTTTAAATGATTGGGAAATTGTTCCTGAATATGTTTTTCGATTACCGGGAGATCGGATTTAATTCTTCCCCGTGAAGAAATTGGTGATCGAGGTGTTGCCTGCTCCAGTTCAAATAGTAGTACTGAATCACTCAACTCGATTACGGGATAAGGCGAGGAATCAGTGAGGGATTTCTTGAAAGGAAAACAATCTCCGAAGTATTTCTCCATTAAGTTGGGCTCAATGGCTGATCGAACATAGCGATCATGGTTCCCGGCGGTTAGCAAAACCTTCCCGGTTTTTGTCAAGAATTCTAACTCCTCTCGCGCTTTGACAAATTCGGCTTCTGTGGAAAGGCAGGTTAAATCTCCGGATATCACCAAATAGTCCCATTTCATATTTCCAATTTGATCAAACAAGCGATGATGGATATCTTCTGAAAAATATTTTCCGCGACGAAGTTTAATATTTAGCATGCCTATCAACTGCTTAGAAAAAGCGGCTTTGGATCGAATCAAATGCTTTAACAGAAAAATGGAATCAAAAAAATGGAGATCAGAAAGATGGAGAAGAATCAGTGTATTCATATAATAAAACCTGATTATGCACTATTAACATTCTAATTTGCCAATAATGCCTGTCATCCCCGCGAATGCGGGGAT
>CAZJUM010000219.1:0-3678 GCA_964549175.1 uncultured Pseudomonadota bacterium
TATGCGGACGGAACGGTTTAGAATATCTGTCATCCCCGCGGATGCGGGCATCCGGCGATCTTGAACAGTTTATCGGAGACGGATGTTCTGTCATCCCCGCGGATGCGGGCATCCGGGAAACCATTTGGTTTCTTGGGCTTTTATGGTTAGTTTCCCACTTTCGCGGGAATGACTCTTCCTCAAGCTTAACCATTGCATCAGCGGAGCTTAGATTCCCACTTTCGCGGGAATGACAGGGAGTGATCAAAGAAATGAGCTTGCGAATTGTACATAATCATAATGAATTATATAAAAATCTCAGTTCATCAATTCACTCACGACAGGGATAGTGTATTATCCTTTGACAGATCCTGCCGTTAATCCTCTGATAAAATACTTGCCGGCGGTAATGTATACAATCAGTGTGGGAAAGCCGGCTATCATCGCGGCAGCCATATCCACGTTATAGTTTTTTACTGATGAGGAGGTGTTCACCAAATTATTCAATGCCACCGTAATCGGTTGTGAGTTTCCACCGGAAAAAACAACACCAAACAGAAAATCATTCCAAATTTGGGTGGTCTGCCAAATAACAGATACCATGAAGATGGGTAAAGAGACCGGTAGCATGATTTTCCGGAAAATGCGAAAAAAACCGGCCCCGTCAATTCGGGCCGCTTTAACCAATTCCAATGGAATCGTGACATAGAAATTTCTGAAAAATAGGGTGGTGAAGGCCAACCCGTATACCACATGAACCATCACCAACCCGGCGGTACTTTGTGCGACCCCCAGAATGCCAAGGGTACGCGCCATCGGTAATAAAATTGCCTGAAATGGAATGAAACAGCCAAATAGTAACGACGAGAATAAAATCTCGCTGCCGCGAAATCGCCAATTGGAAAAAATATATCCGTTGAGGGCACCGATAATTGTCGAGATGATTACGGCCGGTACTACCATCTTTATGGAGTTTAAGAAATACCCTTTCATCCCACTGCATTTAACGCCGATACAGGCTTCGCTCCAAGCTGCCTTCCAGGCGTCGATGGAATACGCGACCGGCAAGGAGATTAATGTTCCGCTTCGAATGTCATCCATCGACTTCAGGGATGTGATGATCATGACAAATAAGGGAATTAAGAAATACAAAGCAAATAGAATTAGTATGCCGTATATAAAGATCCGACCAAGAATGACCTTGGGGGTTTTAAACGCGACCGGATCGCTGGAATTATAGCTCATTACGGCTCCTCCTGAGTTCTGAATACAAATAGGGAACCATAATGGCCATAATCGTGGCCAACATTACCATGGCACTGGCCGCGCCATAGGCCAAACGATTACGGGTAAATGAGAAAGCATACATAAAGGTCGACGGTACGTCTGAGGAATAACCGGGGCCTCCCCTGGTCAGAACAACGATCAGATCGAAGCTTTTGATGGCGATATGAGATAGAATGATGATGGTACTGAAAAAAACGGGCCTCAGACTGGGGATAATGATCCGTAAATATATCCGGGTAAGATTGGCCCCATCGACTTGAGCCGCTTTGATGATTGAGTCGTCCATACTCCGCAATCCCGCCAAGAACAGCGCCATCACAAATCCGCTTGACTGCCAGACCCCGGCGATAACGATGGTATAAATCGACATTTCGTTGTTGACCAACCAATCAAAAGTAAACTCGCTAAATCCGAATTCACGAACGAGCTTTTCCAGTCCTAAGCCGGGATTTAACATCCATTTCCAGATGGTGCCGGTCACAATAAAAGAAAGTGCCAACGGGTAAAGGTAAATGGTTCGTATTACGCCTTCTGCCCGAACTCGTTGATCGAGCAGAATGGCCAGCAACAACCCCAATATCATACAAATTACAATAAAAAGACCTCCGAATATCAATAAATTCTTACTGGCAACCCACCAGCGCTCACTGCTAAATAGCTTGATATACTGACCAAACCCCTCAATTTTATATCTGGGTAATAAGCGTGATTTTGTAAAGGAAAGCCATGCGGTCCATAAAATAAACCCATAAACGAATACAAAAATGCTGACAATAGTTGGCGATAATACGATTTTGGGTAACGAGTTCTCCAAAAAACTAAAGAAGGTCTGGATTTGACGCGGTTGTCTGACCACTGAATGAGCGCTCATTATGATCTCTTTGATGAAATCGCTTACAGTACCCGGTTAACATTGGGTACTGTAGCGGTTTGAATTACTCTTACATGGCTGCCTGAACAGCGTTGACTAAGTTTTTAGCCGCGGCTTCAGGAGACTGATCGGAGTTATAGAAATTGGTAATAACGTCAAACATGGCACCTTTAACCGCGGGATAAACCGCCATCTCATGAGCCATACTGGGAAGCAGTGTGCCATTGGCGGCACTGGCGGCAAATGAATCAAAAGAGCTATGCCCGCAATCATCAAATTTCACACGAGACATTCCCAATCGAACGGGGATAGAGCCTTTATAGACATTAAACACTTCCTGGAATTCCGGTCCCATAATCAACTCAGCCAATTTTTTCTGAGCGGCTTTGGCACCTGAGCTTTTCACGTCAAACATAATGAAACTATCAACGACAAACAGGTATGTTCCGCTGGAATTAGGAGCGGGCGTACATACGAAATCAACACCCGGCCTTTTGCCGGCAACCATAAATTCACCCTTTGCCCAGTCCCCCATAAACTGCATGGCAGCCTTACCTGAAATAACCA
Source organism: uncultured Pseudomonadota bacterium (assembly GCA_964549175.1). Taxonomy (GTDB): domain Bacteria; phylum SAR324; class SAR324; order XYD2-FULL-50-16; family XYD2-FULL-50-16; genus CAZJUM01. Next base: position 2,705 of record CAZJUM010000219.1, read on the forward strand.
TAGATGTCGCCAAGTTCCAGTCACGACCGGGGGCGCCTTTATCCGTATAATTCTTGATCATTTTTAAAATTCTGAATGCTTTAACCATTGTTTCACTTCCCAATGCAGCGGATTCAGTTTGAACCAAGGCTTTTTTATAGAAATCAGCACCACCGATACCAACTACAATGGATTCGAAAACCGTTGCCTCTTGCCAGTTCTGACCACCGAACGCAACCGGAATATAACCGGCGGCTTTGATCTTTTTCGCTGATGCCTCAAACTCATCCCAGGTGGTAGGGATTTTAGCTCCGGCTTTTCTAAATATTTCCGGATTGACCCACATCCAGTTGACCTTATGGACATTGACAGGAACCGCGACATAATTGCCATTATATTTCAGCAAGTCAGCGATGACTTTTGGCAATAGTTTATCCCAGTTGTTTGCTTTGGCGACACTATCCAGGCTGGTCAATACGCCTTCTTCACCCCATTGTTGGATCTGAGGCCCTTTCATCTGGGCAGCTGTAGGAGGGTTACCGGATACCGCGCGTGATCGAAGGACTGTCATCGCGTTGTCACCTGCCCCGCCAGCTACTGCGAAATCTTTCCAGGAATGGCCTTCTTTTTCCAGCATATTTTTCAACACACCAATAGCCTTTGCTTCACTACCGGATGTCCACCAATGAAGTACTTCAACTTCACCTGAAAAGCCGATACTCGTGAACATACTGATGGCTACTGCCATAATCAAACATTTTTTTACGATGAAACTCATTTTTCCCTCCAAAAGTTTATTAGTGTTAATCCGATTTAAAAACCGTCCCCTTTTGTGCCTGATAAGCTATATTGATCCTAATAATCTGAATCCTGAGCCTTTTTCAAACAATCAATAATTCAAAATGAATCATTCTGAGTTGTTGAATCCATAAAAACAAAATATGAGATATAGTCAAATGTTGTGTTCAAAAAAGTTAAGCAGCAATATCCCTTTC
>CAZJUM010000220.1:0-3615 GCA_964549175.1 uncultured Pseudomonadota bacterium
TTTGAAAGCAGTTGTTTTTTCCAAGCCGATATTTGATTGGGATGTACCTTATAAATCGTTGATAGCTCGGCTAATGTCTTTATCCCCTTGATTGCTTCGACCGCCACTTTGGCCTTAAATTTTTCCGAAAATTGTCTTCTTCTACGTTTCATTTTCATGCGTCCTTTCTTACCATTTTCAGGACGCAGATTCCACTTAAGCGAGCGGTCTAAAAATCGGGGTTAAGCGCAAGGTGGGTGAGATTACTAAACGGCAGATAGAACTCTATACCCAAATGGATGTCAACCCTCCCGCCTCGTTACAATAGGTCGGGAATTTAGGATTATTGGCAAATTTAGGATGTTAATAGTAGATAATCAGGTAATTTTTGATAATAGTCGCTTAACTTGGAGCGGGAATAAAATGAGGATTTCCTTGGGTTAGCGGAAGTGGCACATTTCCAAAGCGATAGCAAAGTAAAACCGGGTCAAATTTTACTGCAAAAAAAATTGTGTCACTAAAATCACACGAAATTGGATTTTATTAAACGGAGTAAGTATTGACAGGGAATTAAAAATGAAGAAGATGCTTTAAATATCTGATTGGAGTCAAGAGGAAAGATCTTACGCTATTTTTTATCGCTTTTTTTTTCAATTGTGATTTTTTTTTTACAACCCCAGCTCTCTTTGTTCTGCTTTTTTGATCGCTTTTGTTACAGATTTTCGTAATATGTAGTCTCGATTTTGGCATAACCACGTTGTTTAGCCAAGTTCGGTCCGGAGATACATGGTCTGATGTAACCACCTTGACCGTCATCCCTTCCTCTAAAATTTTTTCACGCGGATATCGAACACTGTTGATAATTCCTCCGCTGCATTTCAATCCCAAATCCGTATGAACGGAAAAAGCAAAGTCCGTTATGGTCGCGCCATAACCCAACTCTACAACAAGACCCTGAGGTGTGAAAACCTGGATGGGTTTCGATTTTCGATATCTAAGCACTTCTTCCATACGAACCGGTTCCGTAGCCACTTCAAAAAACAATTTGAGACCTTTCTTATAATCCTCGGACTGATAGGTGCCCTCATTAATCAAGGTAATGATTCCGAATCGATTTTTCTCTTGGAACTTTTGTGTCACAATATTGAGTGTCACTCTCTCACCCTTTACAATGACTATGGTTGTTAAGCCTTTCCAGCCATTCGCTTTGGGATTGGAGATATAGTCACGAATAGTCAGTGGCACCGAGCGAAATGCTGTATGAAGTTGCCCTAAAACCTTGTAACAATCGATAGGTTCTTTGGTTACAATAGTAATATATTCAAGGATTTTGACAGTTTCGCCTCGATCATAAAGAAACGAACTGGGTTTAACATATTGAGGGGAACATTTAAGTAGGAGATCATCACTAATCGCTTTCTTAACGGCTTTCAATATCTCTTGAGAGGCAAAATTCCGATCATTACAAAAGCGAGTCAGCTCTTTTGAAATTCGCCCATAAGTACGCGGGTAAAGTTTCTTGAATACTAGGTTTTGCAGTTCTTCTTCTATCTCAGTCAATCCCAAGTTATGCGCAATTTCAGAGAACACAGCCGCTGTTTCACGACAGATTTCCCGTTGTCTCTGTCGTGGCAGAACTTCCAAGTCTGACATGTTGTCCAAGCGGTCGATTAACTTGATCAATATCACTCGGCAATCGATGTTTCCTAATTTTAATATTTTGAGAAGCGTTGTTTTTTTACTACTTCGCACTTTGGTGAGTGCCTCAACGTTCTCTGCCACCGTCTCGCCAAATAAATCCTTAATATCTCGGAGTGAATACCCAGTATCCTCTACGATGTCATGCAACAACGATGTGATTATAGGTATTGTTCCCAGGTCATAATCCAGAGCTTTAGTTGCGACTCGAACCGGGTGAATAAAATAGGGGCCACCATTTTTACGACACTTTCCGTCGTGTGCTTTTCTTCCGAACTCAACCGCTTTTTCAATTTCTCCCCAATCAATATCCGGATTTTTTTTAGCTTTTTCTTTTAACTCTTCAATTTTGTGGTCAAGCTCATTTTTCGGGTTCATCAATAAGATCGGCTTACAATATGAATACTTGTCCTGTTTTCCAGGTTTTTCTATTTGATCCGTTGTTTACAGTATTTGAGATTAATCACTTCCCCATCGTCGAAGCTTTCACTTGCGGTCAATTTCAGTAGTCCCAACAATTTCCGGTACCGATATTATCAAAATGCGTTTAACGCGTCAGTCTGAGACTTTAGTAAATCAAGTTCAGCCTTTGATAATGAAACTCTGCGGTTATATTTTAGTGAGGGGTTATACAAATTCACTTCGATTGTGTCATCATCGCGGTTAATCTCTATTTTGCCGCCACCAACGCTTGCCGTTATTTCCAGGTCTTCTTTCAAGGACAATATCAACTTCGCGCGTTTAAATCGATTATATTCTTTCGACCTGGCTAAGGTATAATAGTTTTTATTCCTTGAGATTTTACCCTCTTGGATATCAATAATCAGATCCAAGATCAGTTGGATATCTTTTTCGGAATTATACAATAGTGCCTCTCAGAAAAGTTTAACAGAATAACGTTCGTTGGTGGCCCCGACTAAGCTTATTGCAGATCCGAATTTAATAGCATGAGCATTAAGGCCATTCTTACCCATACTCCGTTCCGGGCTTGATCAAAATATCCCATGCGAGGATCGGAATCGACATCCGGATGAATCTCTTCCAAACGAGGAAGAGGATGCAATACAATCGTATCTTTATTAAGATAGGGAAGCGTGGTGTTGTCTACCCGATATTGAGCTTGAGCACTGGCATAACCTCTCATATCCAAAAATCGTTCTTTTTGTAAACGTGTCATATAGACACAATTGGCTTCGGCAATCGCGTCGGTAAAGCTTTCTTCTTCTACCCAGTCAATTTTCATTTGGTCTAAAAAGGATAAGATATCCTGATTCATCCGGCAAATCGGGGGCGCCACAAAAATAAGTTTCACCTTAAAGAATCTCGCCAATAAATAGCATAAACTTCGTACTGTTCGACCGTATTTCAAATCACCGGCCATACACACGGTCAATCCATCCAATTTCTTGAAATGTCGTTTTATCGTATATAGATCTAACAACGCTTGCGTGGGATGTTGCCCCGCCCCATCACCGGCATTGATAACCGGGATGTCCGAAACGCCGGATGCCCGCTTAGCGGCACCGATTTCAAAGTGGCGAATAGCTATTATATCCGCATAACCCGCTATCACATTAATGGAATCTTCCAGTGATTCGCCTTTGGAATGGGATGAAAACTCCTTGGCGTTTTCTGTAGAAATAACCCCGCCTCCTAATTGCAACATGGCGGACTCAAATGAAAGTCGAGTCCGTGTGGAAGGTTCATAGAACAAACTCGCTAAAACTTTGCCCTTTAAGGAATAGGCCTCCGGATTAACTCTTAGTTCATCGGTCAGTGAAAATAACTTGTTTAAAAATTCCAATGTAAACTGCTGTGATTCAACAATGTGTTTAATCTTGCTCATTCTTTTTGAATTTGGATAACAATTAAACGAATTCAATTCGAGATATAGTCAAATGTTGTGTTCAAAAAAGTTAAGCAGCAATATCCCTTTCT
>CAZJUM010000221.1:0-3474 GCA_964549175.1 uncultured Pseudomonadota bacterium
AATGCGGGGATCCGCCGATGGTATGCGGACGGAACGGTTTAGAATATCTGTCATCTCCGCGGATGCGGGCATCCGGAAAACCATTTGGTTTCTTAGGCTTTTATGGTCAGATTCCCGCTTTCGCGGGAATGACTCTTCCTCAACCTTAACCATTGCATCAGCGGAGCTTAGATTCCCGCTTTCGCGGGAATGACAGGGGGTGATCAAAGAAATGAGCTTGCGAATTGTACATAATCATATAATATCAAATGCATTCGGGAATATTCGGTGTGAAGTAGCCAGGTTATGTGAAATTAGGAACTTGATCAATTGCTTTCACACCCATCGATCATTTCTTGTAAATTCTCCGCGAGTGATTTAGAGTCGCAAATATCAACAATCAAGCGAGCAATCACAGCTCGACAGCAATCAATTGACCCGTTACAGTATTTACCTCGCGCTAATTATAATGTTAATCACAATAAAATTTAGTAGGGAAAATGGCCACACCTTTTGAAAAAAACCTGGAGCAACTGGAACAAATTGTTCAATCCTTAGAAGATGGAGAGAATACGCTCGACGATTCACTTAAAGCCTTTGAAAAGGGGATCAAACTTAGTCGACAATGTCACAAAGAACTTAATAAAGCAGAAAAAAAGGTTGAAATGCTTTTGAAGGCAGAGGGTGAAATTCAAGACAAAGAAAAATTTGAAGATTAAGCTGTCGACGCTTGCTGCTATCGCAACGTTGATGTTTATCTGTCAGGGTTGCTACTTGCTGGAGCAAGCCGTCGGGCAAATGGATTTAAGGCTGAATCAAGTTGATATTGAAGAGGCGATCCAAAATGAAACCAATCCTGAAATTAAGCGCTTGCTTGGTGAAGTCTCAAAAATCAAGCGTTTTGCCGAATCCCATCTATACCTCCGACCTAGTGAAAACTACAGCGCTTACTATGATACGGATCAAGAAGGAATCACTTTCGTCGTAACCGCCAGCAAAAGAGACAGACTGGTTCCATATACCTGGTGGTTTCCTATCATTGGAAATGTAGCTTACAAAGGTTTTTTTGATAAAGAAGATGCTTTAGAGCTAGAAAAAGAACTCAAAAAAGAAGGATATGACACCTGGGTCTTCGTGGCTCCCGCCTATTCATCCTTGGGATGGTTCAAAGACCCAATCACAACCCCCATGCTGCGAAAGGGGTTATATAATTTAGCCTACACAATTATTCATGAAATGACGCACCTAACAATCTATGTTGGCGGACAAAGTGACTTCAATGAACAATTGGCCGTTTTTGTCGGTCACATCGGGGCGTTACAATATTTTAAATCGTTGAATTACAAACCCGATTTTTTTCAAGGTATCAAACAACGACAAAATAGAAGAATTCAATTTTCCAAAGTTATGCAAAAATACATTGCGCAATTAAAAGCATTGTATCAGGAAACACAAGCTTTCGAGGAAATATTGAGGAAGCGGGAACAGATCTTTAGCAAGCTGACAGCCGAAATTCTGACCATATCCCCTCAAACAAACAAGGAACAATGGCAATTTAATAATGCCCGATTACTCCAATATCGACGTTATCAACCAACCAACCCATTAATGCTGCGATTTTGGCGGGAAGAGGGTGAGAATTGGCGAAAGTTCTGGTTTCGTCTTTCTCAACATATAGAAGATCAAGGTTGGTGATTGCTTGTATTAAATCCCGTCATAATCAGCATTTAGGGGTCATTTTTATTAAGCTATTTTTGAAATATCGGTAGATTAAATCTTTATATACGATTAAAGTTGGAATTACGGAGACAATTACTTACTCACCCAATAGAAGAAACACGCAAGGTTAAAGGAGATCGTTATGATGACACCAGGCCCTATGGAACTAGGAATTATTCTCGCGATTGTGGTTGTATTATTCGGAGCCGGAAGGCTGGCCGGTATCGGTTCGGGAATCGGCAAAGGAATCAGAAATTTCAAAAATGAAATGGATAAAGGAAAGAAGGACGCCAAAAAATTAGGCCATCAAGATGGTGAGGAAGAGAAAAAAGATCAGATCATTAATTCGAAAGAGTCATAAATTCTCTGGATTCCAAAAGGTCGACCGAGTATAAAAGATGTTTCATACCCGGTCAATCGATCATCTTTAGTATGGCTCTCCCAACCGCACCACAAATTGTCTGTGATTTTGATCTCGAATTGTTTTTATCAACACCGTATCTCCCGGACTGTACTTTTCCAATACGGTAAGAAGGTCGTCATTGGTCTTAATCGGATATTGATCAATCTGTACAATGATATCTCCTATAACAATATACCCGGCATAATTTCTGCTCAATCCTTTCAATCCCGCTTTCGCGGCAGGTGACCCTTTTACAACCTCCACCACGATCACACCCTTGATGCCATAATTTCGGGCTATAAAATCCTCAGCAGGATTGATTCCGATCGTGGGACGCATGATCCGTCCGTGAGCAATTAACTCCGGAATAACTGCCTTAACAGCGTTAACCGGAATCGCGAACCCGATACCGGAGCTACCTCCACTTGAACTGTAAATAGCCGTGTTGACGCCAATTAATTCTCCTTTTGAATTCAACAAAGGGCCTCCTGAATTCCCGGGATTGATTGCCGCGTCGGTTTGAATCAATCCTTTCAACTTTCTCCCACTACCACCCGTAAGTTCACGTCCCAATGCGCTTACAACACCAACAGTCAGTGTGGTATCCAATCCAAACGGATTTCCGATGGCCAGTACTTTTCGTCCAACTTCCAGCTTGGCTGAATCGCCTACATCAATCGGAAATAATTTGTCGCGGGGTGCCTGAATGCTCAAAACCGCTAAATCTTTGGTCGGAGCAATACCGACTACCTCCGCGACCCAACTGGAATGGTCAGCCAGGATAATTGTTACTTTGCTCGCTTTTCGGATCAGATGATAATTGGTTACCACTAACCCTTCTTTACTCCAAACAAATCCTGTTCCTGTTCCTACCGGGATTTCGTATGCGTTAAGTGAAAAGTAGTCTCTTTGGATCTTTGAGTTGGTCACCCATACAACGGACTTGTTGACTTTTTTAAACACATCAATATTATTCTGTTCGTAAGCGGTTAATCCATAGTCAGCCTGCAATGGTGGGGGGGCAATATAGCTGATTAACAAGTAAAGAAAGGTAAATACTCCTTTTATTATCGGTGGAGCGGTTAGATATCGCTTGGGGAATCGGAAAATGGTGTTCATACAGATACCTCTTTCTAATAATCAAGTCGGTCAGTTCGAAAAAAGATCGATAATAAAATAGATAACTGGGAAAGCAAATCGGATCAAGCTGATTCAATACGGGCTATGTTATGAAAAATCCAAAAAAATGACAATTTGTCCAAAGGAAAAGGATGCAGTTATGTCAATCAGGCGGCTGAATGCGTTAATTGATTCAGTTTTGTAACTGTTCAGCTAATTTTTCTCTGGTGGCTCCATAGTCTCGAAGAGCTATG
>CAZJUM010000222.1:0-3445 GCA_964549175.1 uncultured Pseudomonadota bacterium
TAAACAAAGGGGTACGCCACTTCACTCTCAAACACAAGAATCAACTATAACTCACCTTGTACCATGTTTTGCGTTATGCCTTTAAAGGACCACAATATCTTGAAGAAATGGAATCCATGTTATGAATGTAACCATTCCAATTGTACTCCTATTTGCTTTGCTGCTTTTGGAGTTCCCAGTGGCTTTTTCTATTTTTGCCAGTACATTATGCTATTTTGTATTCTTTTCCTCTCTGCCATTGATGATCGCGATACAGCGCATTGGTGAGGGATTGAGTTCGTATGCGCTACTTGCCATTCCGTTTTTCATCATGGCGGGTATTTACATGAATCACTCCGGTATAAGCAAGCGTTTGCTGTCATTCAGTGAGATTCTAACCGGACACATGCGTGGAAGTTTGGCTCAAGTCAACATAGTCTTGAGTACATTGATGGGAGGGTTATCAGGATCCAACATCGCCGATGCGGCTATGAACTCTAAGCTGATCGTACCGTTTATGCTTAAAAAGGGTTATTCCAAAGAATTTTCGGCTTCTGTTACAGCTGCGTCGTCACTGATTACACCGATTATTCCACCGGGTATCGCTTTGATTTTGTTCGGGTATATTAACAATGTTTCCATTGGTCGCCTGTTTTTGGCCGGAATTGTTCCCGGAGTACTGATGTGCGCGATGATGATGATTTTAGTAAATCGAATTTCCAAAAAGCGCGATTACAAACCGGAACGAGAAAGTAGGGCTAGTGCGAAAGAAGTGATAGTCGGCGCCAAAGCAGCCGCGATTGCTTTCACTTTGCCTATTATCATTATTGGTGGAATTCGCTTCGGCGTATTCACTCCGACAGAGGCAGGAGCGATCGCTGTCGTTTTTTCCTTGTGCATCGGAGCATTTGTCTATCGGGAAATGAGTTTCAAAAAATTCCGTGCGGGTTTAATTGAATCTGTTTTGGCTTCATCCAATGTTTTGATTATTATCGCGGTTTCCTACGGCTTTTCTAAATTCCTAACTTGGGAAGGCTTGCCGCAAGGTATTGCTTCGTTCATTGCCGAAAACCTCAGCAATAAAATAATGTTTTTGATAATTGTCAATCTTATACTAATTATACTCGGGATGTTTATAGAGGGGAATGCGATTTTGATTGTTATCTCTCCGTTATTGGTTGGGGCGGCAAAAGCTATGGGAATTGACCCGGTCCATTTTGGAATCATCTTTATTTTAAACTGCGCAATCGGAACGCTAACTCCGCCTTTGGGGACTGTCATGTTCACTACATGTACAATAATTAATGTACCAGTGAAAGATTTTGTTAAAGAGGTGATTCCATTCTGGTTAGTGCTTCTGGCTTCTTTATTGCTGGTAACTTTTATTCCGACGTTGAGCCTTGGTCTACCGAATATTGTTTTCGGGTAAGCATATGTAGTACAAGAAGCAGCGAATATAGCAGTAGATGTGACGTCAGTGGTTAGCCTAAAGAAGTCAGTAATATCATATCGATGGTGGCGGAGACCCAAAGTAGTGTATTAGCGAAAAAGTACTTCAATCGGCAGCTTGGTGTCCGCCATTCGAGTGTGATGTAAAGTAGGGAGCCAATGAAACGCATGATTTTTGCCGCGATATATAATGTATACAGAGACTAATTTAAGAGGAGAATGCTTTGCGTGCTTTTGTTATTGATCAACCTGGCGAATACAGTATCAAAGAAGATATCACCAAACCTGTTCCACAAAATGGTGAGTTGCTGTTAGAAATTCACAAAGTCGGTTTTTGCGGCAGTGACTTGACGACCTATTGCGGTTTGAATCCAATTGTAAGTTATCCGCGCATTCCTGGTCATGAAATAGCCGCGAAAATTTTTGACGCAGGCCCAAACGTTCCGGAAAATTATAATAAAGGCGATAAAGTTTTGGCACTGCCTTATACTACATGCGGTAATTGCTGGTCATGCGTTAGTAATCGACCCAATGCCTGCAAAAACAACCAAACTTTAGGTGTTCAACAAGATGGCGGGATGAAAGAGTATCTGACGATTTCGCATGAAAAAGCGATTACCGGAATTAACGACCTTTCACTGAATGACATAGCACTTGTAGAACCCCTGGCTGTCGGTTTCCACGCGGCAAAAAGAGGTACTCCCAAAGAGGGCGATAATATGCTGATATTTGGTTGCGGTTTGGTCGGTCTGGGAGCAATTATCGGTGGCGCGGCTATGGGAGCAAATGTGACCGCCGTAGATATCGACGAACAAAAGCTGATATCGGCGAGGCAATTTGGCGCGAAATACACGATTAACTCCTCAACCCAAAATCTTGAAGAGGAAGTCCGAAAACTCACCGATGGTCATGGTCCGGCAATCGTTGTTGAAGCGATAGGGTTAGACGCGACTTTTGTTGCGGCAGTTGACTTAGTGGCCTTTACCGGCTGTGTGGTCTATGTCGGCTATGTTAAAAACCCGGTTCAATATGTAACCAAAATATTTGTAATGAAAGAAATCCAAATCATGGGATCACGGAATGCTGTTAAGCAAGACTTTGACGATGTCTTAAAGGTCATGAGAAGCTCGAATATGCCTTTCGAACAATTAATAACAAAAGAAGTACCGCTGACCGAAGCCGGTTCGGCACTTGAGCATTGGAAAAATAATAAGGGGAAAGTTTCTAAAATTTTAGTCTCTTTCGACTAAGCTAATACCGGACGAAATGGATGAATACCTCAAGGCTGAATCGGAGCATGATTAAAAAAGAATTGTTGCCCGAAAAAATTCTTCAAATAGGTGAAGGAAATTTTTTAAGATGTTTTATTGATTGGCAAATCGATATTCTAAACGAAAAAAACGGACTGGATGCCGGAGTAGTGATAGCAAGACCTATTGATACAGATTTTCCTCCCACTCTAAACATTCAGGATGGTTTGTATACGACGTTTTTACGCGGATACGATGAACAAGGAGTGCTCCGCGACGAGCAGAGAATGATTACCTCAATCAAACGTGAAATATCTATTTACAGGGAATATGATAAGCTTCTTTCTCTCGCGAAAAGCCCCACACTGCGCTTTGTCTTTTCCAATACAACTGAAGCTGGCATCGCTTTTAATGCAGAAGATAAACTTGAAGATCGCCCCCCTCATGAATATCCGGCGAAGTTAACGCGATTTCTCTATGAGCGCTTTCGTGCTTTTGGAGGAACCAAAGAAAGCGGACTTATCATCATTCCTTGCGAATTGATTGATTATAACGGACGGGAACTAAAACGAATTGTGTTGCAATATGCAGATCTTTGGCAATTGAACGAAGAGTTTTGTAACTGGATTAAAACCGCAAATATATTCTGCTCGACTCTTGTGGATCGAATTGTCACCGGATACCCCAAAAAAGAAGCGGAAAAATTAACTGTAAAACTAGTGTCATGTCAAGCTTGATTTAACGTATAAATTGTGATATATTTCTTC
>CAZJUM010000223.1:0-3422 GCA_964549175.1 uncultured Pseudomonadota bacterium
TGGTACCTCAAAGGCCCGGCAACGCAGCAGATTCGGTACCCTGTGAACGCTTACCTCTATTCAACGTCCAGTCTTTGCAAAGCATGCTTAACAGATCGCTGCTTAAGAAAAACCGGATAGGCTACAAGGTGAAAGCCGGAATCCAGATGCATACTGGATGCCGGATCAAGTGCGGAATTATGGAGCCGGATTATTTTAATTGTCGAAAAAAATTATTGTAGGGCTTTCAACAGCACCTTGGCAAACATTGGCCCCACCCGTGACAAAGAGAACTCGTTTTCGACTTTGGCCCTTGCTTTTTGACCCATTCTACAGCGCATCTGTTCGTCGTCCTTCAAGATATTCAGATAGTGGAGCCATTCGCTTTCCGTCTCAGCTAAAAATCCGTCTTCCCCATGGTTCACTATTTCTCGATTGACACCAACAGGAGATGCTACCACAGGCACACCACAGGCCATGCATTGGATAATTTTATAGCCACATTTGCCTCTCTCAAAGGGGTTATCGAACAATGGCATAATGCCCACGTCAAAGGATTGGATGGCCTGCACCTCGGTCTCTTCCGTCCATTGAACAATACTCCTTGATATACCGTCAAGCGCATTCTGGGATGCACCTACCAAGACAATCTTCGAAGCGTCATCGGCGTTGGTAAAATGACCGAGTGGCGACCTGACTTCATTCAAGTTTTTTTCAGTAATCGGTGTTCCTATCCAGCCTACCGTAAATTTAGCATTATTCGTCTTGAGCATTTGATAACGCTCAGTATCAACTACGCTGGGAAGAATCTCGACACGTCCGGCTCCCGCTCTTGCGGCGCGTTCAGCCAAGTATTTGTTCCCGACCGTTACGGTCGTGGCGCCTCTCATCAAATTGTCTATCTTCTTACCAAGGAGCGTTCGAACAAGTTTATATCGATGCAAGTCATATAGGTGATAGACCGCGTCGTCGAAATCTACGACATGCGGCTTGTTAGCCTTTTTCAAAAAAAGCCCATCAATCCAGGGCAGCCATGGAAACAACTCCTTTTGGATCCATATCAGATCATACTGTTCTGCTTTCAATAACAGGCTGCATCTTCTAAGATATCCTCGAAGCAGCTCAGAAATGGATCGTTTAGCGTTTGAAAAAAGTCGTCGAACATACATCTCATCCAGAAGCGGTTTGACCTCTACGGAGAATCCCGCTTTGCGCAGCAAGGGAAGAAACTGATAAAAACGAACTCGGCTGCTGGGTCCGGCTATATCATATCGTGTCAAAGCCAATAGCTTCATTGGAACCTTTAGTTGCATCGTTATTCCAGTCTGGATAATTCGTACTGGATCTCATAGCAGGGAATTAACCAGCACAAATTTTCTTCGTAAAATTCCATCGTGTAACGGTTCAGGTTGACCAACCCTTGGATCATTTTTTTTATGCCCCAACGCCCATAAAAGGGCCTTGGTGATTTGAATATCAATTTAACCCTTTTTAATTCAAAGCAAAGGGATCGTTGATAAACAGGGCATCGACGAGCAAATAGTTCCTCTTTCGCAAAATAGGAGAATGTATATAGCCCGAAAGGCTGCCGATGTGTCGAATCGGAATAGTAATAAGGATTGGAAAAGTGAGGCACTACGACCAGTAGTTTTCCATTTTCAGCCAATATGCGCCCTAACTGATTCATCAAGGCACCAAAATCCGGCAGATGCTCAAAACAATGGTAAGCATAGACAGCCTCGATGCTATGATCCGGCAACTGTTGTAAAACGAGATAGATGTCACCCACAATATCGACACCTTCATAAGCAAGCGCATCAACTCCGATAGCATTGGGATGGCGTTTCCGATTACCGCAACCTAATTCAAGGCTAATCTTCGTACCATTACCAAGTTTTTTCCTAATCGCATCCGGTATTTGGACTATTTCAGCCACGCCGTGGCACCTCATGTTCACGATTCATATTGAGCATTGATCTAATAAAATCTCTCTCCTCAGCGGATAGGAGATATCGATGAACAATCCATGCAAACAAAACCATAAAAAAGAGACATAAGATAGCCTTGTAAGTGATCGAAAAATCGACAGCAAGCACTACCAAACAAGTCAATGCCACAAGCATGCTTATCACTTTTGAACGATTACGAAGCCTGTCGCGTCCGAGTAACCGTTGGGCGATCAGGTACATGCAGCTGGTATCTACCGCCATTCGTAATGTCCAAACTATCGCAGCGCCTGTAATGCCAGCCCAATTGATTGCTCCCGTAAGGACCAACACATAGAGCGGCAACTCACACAAATGTAATTTTGCTGTCAAATCCGGTCGGCCGGCACCTTGAATGAATGCATATGGAACTTGCCCCAAGCAAGCGATTAGGACCCCAACCGCAAGTATCTGGGCCGCCATTAAACTGTTTTGCATAAATTCTTCATTTAGCCAGAAACGCAACCCATCCGAGGCAAAGCAGACAATCACTAAAACCATAGGGAAAATAGTGATGAACACATATTTCAATCCGCGTTCGAGCAAAAGCGCACTGTGCCGTCTGTCCACTTTGTAGCTGGACGAAATCGCCGGAAATAAAACACTCGTCAAGGCTCCGGAGATGAACATCAATTTCGTGAGGACTTCACTTGGAGTCGCATAAAAAGCGACCGCCGAAACGGATAAAAGAGAACCGATAAAAAATCTATCAAGATAAACGAGTATGGGACTGATCACATTGGTGACCGTCATCCAACCCCCAAACCGTAAGATCTCACCAAAGACTCGGGCTTTAATAACGAAACCCACCAGAAGATTATCTACGATGCGCCAACAAAAAATAAATTGCACCGTGGCGGCAATCACGCGACCAAAAAATAGAACTCCGATAATATGACTAAGTTCCAAGGAAAAAGGAATAACTGCCAAAGGCGCCACAAACACAAAAATACCAAGAGGTACACGCACACTATTAACAAGGTCAAAGCGTTGATATGCCACAAGAATGCCACGAAAACCCACGCTGACAATAACCACCGGAACAAGCGCGGCTAGCAGGTAAAACGATTTTACTGTTTCGATCTTAAGAGTTTCTGGAATTTTCAAGAAATCGTAGACCAGCCAATGATTGCAGGCACCAAACATGATAGCAATACCAAACCCCAGCAACCCCATGACGCTCATGCCAGTCCAAATTGTCGAGGGGATCTCCTCTTCTCGGCCATCGCCCAGTTTTTCCGCCACGATCTTTGTGAGCGCACGCCCGATACCCAGGTCGAACAGGCTTAAATAACCAATCAACACCCATGCCAAGGTAAGTATGCCGAAACGCTCTTTACCCAAAGCATTTACAATGATTGGAATCGCCACCACCGCAACGAGCAATGGGGCACCATATCCTACTATGTTGAGCAAAGTGTTTTTTGCCAACAAGCGCGGTTGCGTCAATGATTTAGC
>CAZJUM010000224.1:0-3414 GCA_964549175.1 uncultured Pseudomonadota bacterium
AGCTCTTCGAGACTATGGAGCCACCAGAGAGAAATTAGCTGAACAGTTACAAAAGTTTATCGACAAATTAATATGGATCAACCCATCGCCGGGACAACTCGGAAACATGTTCGGAAAATAATGAAAGCACCGGAATATCCAAAGGCTCACGCTCTTCTTTGCAATCGCATTATTTTGGTTGCTTGAACTATTAAAGCTTTGATTGACTATCACTTACGAAATTGAGTCCACTCCGAAAAGTCCAAATTAATCAAAAATGCGCGAGTTCAGGGATCCTTTTACCTTCCGTTGGGATGGGCTTTTAAATCCTCGTGCGATATAACGAGTCGAGTTCCCCGCGAAAGTTTAGGACCGACTTTTCGGAGAGGACTCAGAATTTAGGTTTCAGATATCAAATATCACAGGACCAAGCCATGTCACCCCAAAAAGGCTCAGTCGAGCTGGATCATATAATTGTGAAAGGAGCAAAAGAACACAATTTAAAAAATATTGATGTTAAACTCCCCAAAAAGAAGTTAATCGTATTTACAGGCGTATCCGGTTCCGGCAAATCCAGTCTTGCTTTCGATACCATCTTTGCCGAAGGGCAACGTCGCTATATAGAATCTCTCTCTTCTTATGCCCGTCAATTTATCGGGCAAATGGAAAAGCCCCGATACGAAACCATCAAGGGCTTATCCCCCACCATTTCAATTGAGCAAAAATCGGCATCCAAAAACCCTCGATCAACCGTTGGAACCATCACTGAAATTTACGATTATTTAAGAGTTCTTTATGCTCGCGTCGGGGTGCAATATTGCTGGAAATGCGGAAAAAAAGTAGGTCGAGGCGATTCCTCCAGTATGGTGGATCAAATTTTAAACATGCCTGAATCGACCAAAATATTGCTACTCTCTCCTATTATTGAAAATAGAAAAGGAGAACATAAATATCAACTCGAAGCACTTAAACGAGAAGGCTACACCCGCATCCGTGTCGATGGAGTGGTTCAAAAACTTTCCAATGTGCAATCCCTCTCAAAAAACAAAAAACATAATATCGAAGTAGCCGTTGATCGCTTGATCGTTCAAAATAATAGTGGGTTCCGCAAACGACTCACCGATTCTGTTGAGCTAGCGCTAAAATTGAGTCGAGGTCAATTGATTGTCCATATTCCGGACCGAGAGAATATTAGAATGAGTGAAGAGCGTTCCTGCTGTGGTATCGCGTACCCTGAGTTAGATCCAACCTTATTTTCTTTCAACTCACCCAAAGGTATGTGCACGGAATGTAATGGACTGGGAAATGTGCTATCCATGGATGAAGACAAGATTGTACCGGACAAAAACCTCTCTATCCGTCAAGGAGCGGTTATCCCCTGGTGTAATTATTTTATTAAAGGAGATCCCAAAGAAGGGTCCTTGGGCATGAAACAACTGCAGGCAGTCGCGAAGCAATGGGGACTTGATTATGACAAACCCTGGAAAGAGCTGCCTGAAAAACAGCGAAGGATGCTGCTTTTTGGAGCTGGCCAAGAGAAATTTACTATCAATTGGAAATCTGAAAAAATCCAGGGAGAAATCAGATCCAACTGGGAAGGCTTGCTGAACACGATGATGAGACGCTACTTGCAAACAAACTCCGAAAGTTCCAAAGCAGGGTATGCTAAATTTATGTCAGAAAAGAAATGTCCCACCTGCCGTGGATCACGCGTTCGCCCGGAAGTACTTCATGTGAAAGTCGAATCCAAGTCGATCGTTGCTGTGACTTCCCTGACCATCAGCGAGGTATACGAGTTCATGCGATCTCTTAAACTTGAGGGTAACAAAAAACTGATCGCTGATGAGTTATTAAAAGAAATTGTAAGTCGACTTAGCTTTCTGGTGAATGTGGGATTAAGTTATCTCTCCTTAGACCGTAAGGGACCGACACTCTCGGGAGGAGAGGCCCAGCGAATACGTTTGGCATCGCAAATTGGCTCAGAATTAACCGGGGTGCTCTATATATTGGATGAGCCTTCAATAGGATTGCATCAACGAGACAATATGAAATTGTTGAACAGCCTCACCCATCTTAGAAATATCGGCAATACGCTGATAGTTGTCGAACATGATCAAGGTACCATCGAAGCGTCTGACTGGATTGTGGATATTGGCCCTGGTGCCGGACAATTAGGGGGGCAGATCGTTGCCGCCGGAACTTTGGAAGAAGTGATGAAGGTTGAAACGTCAATGACCGGCAAATACTTATCGGGGGAAAAATCCATCGAAATTCCTCAAAAACGACGAACCCCCAAAAGCGTGGGTAATAAATGGATTTCAATCAAGGGAGCAACGGAAAACAACTTAAATAAACTATCGATCAAAATTCCCATAGGCCTTTTTGTATCCATTACGGGGGTTTCGGGAGCAGGAAAATCAACCTTGATTAACCAAATTCTATATCCGGCACTTTCCCGCCTGCTACATAACTCCAGCTTAAAAGTTGGCAAATACGATGAAATCGATGGATTATCCCATCTAAACAAGATTATCAATATTGATCAAAAAGCAATCGGGCGCACTCCTCGAAGTAATCCCGCGACCTACACCAAGGTATTTGACCTCATACGTGATCTGTATTCAGTATTACCCGAAGCCAAAGCCCGAGGATATAAAAAAGGGAGGTTCTCCTTCAATGTCAAGGGGGGGCGTTGTGAACATTGTAAAGGAGACGGATACATCAAGGTTGAGATGCATTTTTTGGCCGATGTGTTTGTACCATGTGAGGTTTGCCATAGCAAACGATTTAATGACGCGACATTAGAGATTTTGTACAAAGGACACTCAATCGATGACATTCTAAACCTATCGGTACGTCAATCACTTGAGGTCTTTACCAATCAACCCAAGATTAAATCTATTTTGGAAACATTGGTGCAAGTTGGGCTTTCCTATATCAAGCTCGGACAACCGGCAACAACTTTATCAGGAGGAGAAGCGCAACGAATCAAACTGGCTCGCGAATTGGCAAAACGTGATACCGGGCAAACACTATATATATTAGATGAACCAACAACAGGATTACATTTCGATGACATCAAAAAGCTGCTAAAGGTACTCCAGCAATTGGTCGATGCCGGAAATACCGTCTTAATAATCGAACATAACCTGGATGTAATAAAATGCTCTGATTGGATCATCGATTTGGGCCCCGAAGGAGGTAAAGACGGGGGTAAAATCATTGCCCAAGGCCCACCTAAGGAGGTGATTAAAGAAGAAAAAAGCTATACGGGACAGTTTTTAAAGCAGGTGTTGGAATAAAAAAGGAGGAATGAGAGAATCAAATGAATGCCATGCTCTTGTGAATTGAGGCGATATCGAACAAGTAGAAATTGATTATTAGTAACTGTTCAGCTAATTTCTCTCTGGTGGCTCCATAGTCTCGAAGAGCTAT
>CAZJUM010000225.1:0-3406 GCA_964549175.1 uncultured Pseudomonadota bacterium
TCGAACTAAAACAGACAATCTTTGAGATGTATGCTGATTGATATTCCACACAACGTCCGGCGGATGAGCCGCGAGGATGTCTGAGGGTATGTAAGCGTAGCGAAGCGGAGGTTACATACACCAGACACCGGAGTCGGCTCCATTTGCCTGATAGGTGGAGTGCTTTTGCGCGACAGCTGTCAGGTCAATGGAGCTTTGCTCATCCGCCGGACGATAAGTAAGAGCGCGAAGCGGTCTCACTTATCGCGAGTTTAACCCGCGTTTTTCAGAGCGACGAAGGAGCGGCGAAAAACGTCGGGTTGAAACTTTTGTTATGCAATCATGGACCATTGATGATGATTTTTAAATTATTTGCATATTGAATCAACAACTTATTGACATCTTTTATTGAACTCATAAGCGCATCATAGTCATCAAAAGCGCTTTGAATTTCTTGTGGACTCCTTGTATCGCCTTTTTCTAATTTCTCATTATACCACTTTCTGAACCTAGCTTGAAATTCGGTTAAGTGAGGGCGTAATCCTTCGTTTAGTATATCTGTGAGCAATCTTACAATTTCTTGTGATGTATTGTTTTCAACAAGGAGTTTACCTTCGATGGACTTTAGTTCGTTTCGAGTCGTTTGGAACAATGAATACCATGAGTTATATACCTCTACGATTACATCTTTTTCTTCTTCGATTTCAATTGCTGCTTTTCTTGTAATAAGCTCTATATAAATTTTGTGCGCAATTTCAATATTTTGATAACTTCTGGTAATTTGGTACTCAACTTCAGCACCACCAACTTTGTATTTTAGCTTCACAGGTACAATATCACTGTTCAAAGTGTCTTTTCTACTTTTAATAATTCTGGTTATCAACAAAATTAAAAGAAATAAGGCCAAAACTATTATGAGTACCCAGATATTGAAATGAAGAGAAAAGCTGAAGTTCTCGTGATCAAATAGCAATTCGATTAACTTGATTTTAGCACCATCCATTGCTTGTCCTGTTATTTTTAAAACTGTCATACGAGTTATTTGGATTGACTCTGTTCCTATTTTGGAAAGCATCATGAATCCAGTCCTGAACCCTATATGGATCTGTATTCCAATGGTACAGCTTAGCATAACCACAATTAGCGTTGTCGTATAACCTTGGTGGAATGATACATTTTTTATATTTGTCTCGATTGTAGTCAGGGTGATTCGGTAAAAAAATACCAAGCAATCCAGATCGAGGGTTGTATTGCGTATTTCTGATACTTGCCGCGATTTCCCAATCAACATGTTTTCGTTTCCATGTCTCTGCACCTATAAGAACTGCAGTTACAGTTGTATCTCGAAGATAGTCATCGCGGATGATTTGACGAACTTCTTCGGCAGGGAGGTAAGGATCTATATCCCCGATTTGCACTGATTTTGAGACAATGATGTCGTAAATATTATTAAACAGCTCTTCAAACTGCTCACGATAGTATTGATCGTTTGCATGATGATAACTAACAAAAACTTTATGTCTTGCCATGTTTTCCTCCCTTGAATTGTGTTTAAATGACTTATTTTAAAAGCATAACGCCTGCTTAACCTGCGTTTTTCAGAGTGTAGTGAGCGTAGCGAATGAAGCGGCGAAAAAAGTCAGGTTCATTGCTTTGTTATACCCTGATTTCTCAATTTTGTTGTTTTTTAGAGTTGTTTAGTTTTATGAAAATATCATCAAATTCATCGAAGTCAATTCTACCCTTTGCCAAACTAATTGCCTCAAAAAAGCTTAAAATGTCAACATTATGAACTGATAAGCGACCATCGAATAATGATTTATAGCGATTTGTTGTTTGGCCATCAGAATCCTTTGTAATTACAGAGGTTTTTTTTAACCTCTGATTATCAAATAAGCTGGTAGCTAATAAATACTTAATGTAGTTGTCAGTTGAGGGCAAAGAATATCCTAAAAAGACAATATGTGTCGCATTTCTAAGAAGTTTCAATGCTAGATCCCAATCAGAACGAATATCTGGATTCATGTTTTTATTCCATGTCGGTGGAATTATACTTCTGTTTATGCTTCCATGAAGCTTTGCCATTGGTATTCCAGATCCAGATAAGTCATTTGTCACAGAAAAGTTTTCAACAATAGGATTAGGTTTTTTCGCTAGTTCATAGAATTTCCCGTATTGTAATGCCAGATGAGAAAGTGCATTTTCTACAATAAGGTCATAATTAAGACTGATCAATCCAAAATCTGAATTGTCACAATTTTTCCCATAGTAAAAGCGCTCATAAACGTTTCCGATTGACGTATTCCCTTTTTTAAAGGAGGCATTTGCGATAAGTTCAGCAAAACTTGCAGCTTCCTTTGATACTTTTCCGGTGTAATTCTCAATAACAACCTTTATGAAATCAATAACAAGTTTCATGGATCTTGATTTTTTAGTTATCGCTGACTCCATGTATGCAATAGATAGAAGGTCTTCGATGTTATGGAGATTGACATTTAAATAGTTTTTTACAGATGAGTATTTAGAAATAAGTTCAAGCGTTTTACCTATACTTTTGTATTTTGTCGGGTCATAGAAAAATAAGTCTCTAGCTTTGTCTATAAAGTTCGACATAACAGGCAATCCAAAAGGAGCAGAAAACCCTGCTCCAATAAAGAAAACTACGCTTTGGTTTTTGATCATTTGGGAGAATCCTTTGTATGTAGTAAAAGGTATAACGCCATTATAACCGGCTGCTGCATTGATAGTGTGCTAACGATGCTCTTTGCTACGGAGCTTTGGGAAAAGCTTTATCGAGGGCGATATGCAGTCCGGTTTATAAATTTGTTAGCGATTTTTCAACTATTATCTTCGTATGTTATGAGGTTTAGACTTGCTCCTTGCGGATCGTTTATTACACAAAAGCGACCTAATTTTGGAATATCAGTAGGTGGCAAAACAACTTTTCCACCTAATTCTTCGACTCTTTTAGCGGATGCTTCAACATCATCAACAGCAATGTATGGATCCCAAAAGGGGGGGACGTCATCAGGAACGAACTCCGCTTTTAGCATCATACCTCCAATAAATTCTCCTTCGTTATGAATCACTATGTAGGGGTTGCCGTTTATGTTCTTTGTTTCAGTGAAGGTCCACCCCAGCAACTCGCCGTAAAACTCCTTTGCAGAAGTCAAATCAGTTGTTAAAAGTTCATGTAAACTGAAAACACCATGCCTTTTAGAATTGTCTACCATTACTTCCTCTCCTTTATTGATGTATTGCGCTAACGCCAGCATCACCCGATTTCCTTGTAGTGAGGAACGAACGGAGAGGAAATTCGGGTGCATCCTTTTGTTGGACTGTATTAAATCAAGTTAAATAAAGTGATACAGATCCTGGAATAGAGATATAGTCAAATGTTGTGTTCAAAAAAGTTAAGCAGCAATAT
>CAZJUM010000226.1:0-3364 GCA_964549175.1 uncultured Pseudomonadota bacterium
CGCGGGAATGACAGGGGGTGATCAAAGAAATGAGCTTGTGAATTGTACATAATCATATAAATCAATGTGATATGGTCGATACCAGCTTAGTGCCGTAGTTTTAAGGCAAAGATTTGCGGGATTTTTGTATTTTACATTCCGCAAAAGGTCATTTTTTTTCAAAGTTGGAGGTTTTAGATTGACATTGATGACCAGCATTACTATAGAATATCCCGGATTTTGTTATTTTTTTCATTTATCACATAGTGAGTCCTTGTGTTTAAAAGTGAACTTTCATGTGCCTTGTAATATCAAATTGGTTAATCAATTAGCCAGTTCTAAACAGGGTGCCTGGAGAGTTCATTATTTGTTAATTCAAAGGAGAAACTGAAATGAAAAAGCTATTTGTAGCCATTATTGGCGCGTCGTTTCTTATTTCTGCCGGGACCGTATCCGCAGAAACGTTAAGTTTGCTAACCTGGGAGGGGTATTCACCAAAAATTCTGGTGGATAAATTTGAGAAGGAAACCGGAGTCAAGGTAAAGGCAACGTATTCAAATAATGAGGAAATGATTGCCAAATTGATCGCCACCCGAGGTGCCGGATTTGATGTTGCTCAACCCAGTCAAGATCGAATTACGGCGGTTCAAAAAAAGAGTCGAATTTATCAAGCAATTGACTATTCTCAATTGAAGAAATACTGGATCATACCTTCTATGTTGGGAGCCACAAAGAAAAGTACTGAAGTTAACGGAAAATCGTACGGCGTTCCATTTTGCTGGGGAAGTTCTGCCTTGATCGTGAATAAAAAATACGCGGCGGATGTCAAAAGTTTTAACGCCTTGTTTGATTCCAAATATGAAGGTCGTATCAGTTATCGTTTAAAGCGTCCGACATTATTAGCAGCCGCTTTTGCTTCAGGTGTCAATCCTTTTGACAAGTATAACAATATCAAGGAATACAAAAACCTGATGGAAACCGTTGGGAAAAAACTGATTAGTGCCAAGAGTCTGGTTAAAAACTATTGGACCAACGGAGATGCTCTCCTCCAGTCCATGAGATCCGGTGAAGTTCATGTCGCTATGGGATGGGATAGTGGTGGATGGAAACTGCACGCGGAAAATCCGGACATCGATTTTGTTGTTCCTGAAACCGGTGCTTTGGCTTGGGTTGACACCTTTGCCATTCCCGCAAAAGCAAAGAACGTATCAGGTGCATACAAATGGATCAACTTTATGATGAGACCTGACAACGCGGCAATTTTTACGAATATGGAAAAATATTTTACAGCTTCAGATGGCGCCATTGAGCTAGTTGAATCAGGGATGAAAGCCAATTTACAGAGAAGTTTCTCTCAAGCAGACATCGATAACATGAAGTGGTATCCTCCTGTTCCAAGTACTAAAATTGAATCTATCGAAGGAAAGATTCTGGATAAGGTTAAGGCGGCTCAGTAGGCGGCTTGATCTGATTGAAACGACTTGCTAGACATTCTCCCTGCGCCATGATGCAGGGAGAATCACAAAACAAAAAATCCGCGTCTGATAATTTAATCCGGAAACTATAATGCGGATCGATCTGTCCGTCAAAGATGTAACCAAACAATTTGGTTCTTTTACTGCCGTGAACGCTGTCAGTTTTGATATTGAAAAAGGGAAATTTTTCTCAATATTAGGGCCCTCCGGATGCGGTAAAACCACTTTACTAAGAACAATTGCCGGCTTTTCTGATCCGACATCAGGCACCATCGAAATCCGAGGAAAGAATGTCGTCGGGGTGGCACCGAACAAACGACCTGTGAATATGGTGTTTCAACATTTGGCATTGTTCCCAATGATGAATGTCGAAGAAAATGTAGCGTTTGGATTAAAACGTCGAGGGGAAAAGAAAGGAAACATCGGCCCAAAAGTTCAAAACATATTGAACCGTGTGGACTTGAGTGGTTTTAAAGAGAAAAAAATTAATCAGCTATCCGGAGGCCAACAACAACGTGTGGCCATTGCCCGTTGCCTGGTTTTGGAACCCACCGTGTTATTATTAGATGAACCACTGGGAGCACTTGATCTAAAATTGAGAGAACATATGAAAGTGGAACTGAAAAAGTTACAGCATCAAATCGGTACTACTTTTATGTATATCACTCACGATCAATCCGAAGCACTGGTGATGTCCGATTATGTGGCGGTGATGAACAACGGGATGTTCGAACAAGTGGGTACCCCTCAAAATTTATACAGCAATCCCCAAACACCTTTTGTGGCGAAGTTTGTGGGCGATAACAACAGCTGGTCAGCTTCAGTCAAGCAGATAGACGAGGAATTCGCAGTTGTTAACACCGATGAGGGCAATACCTTTCACACTAAGATGCGAAAATCCGCACAAGTTGGTGATCCGGTAGATCTTTATCTTCGACCTGAAGCCATACTTATTCAACCGGATCCCAGTCTTAAAAACTTGAATCGCTTTCAGGTCAAAGTTAAAGCGATATTGTTCGACGGAGCCAGCAGCCGATTACTTGTCTGTCCTGAAAAATCCGACAAAGAAATACTCGTTGCCCTGCCTCAAAATCGCCAATTTGATAATGTCAAACCCAATGATCAATTAGAAATCGGTTGGGATCAAAAATCAGGAGTCTGCTTCCCTAAATAACTTATGCGACCAAATATCCGGTGGGCATTGTTTATCTTTTTGAGTCCGGTACTCCTGTGGTTGATTCTTCTAATCGTCCTGCCACATATTGATTTGCTGATTAATTCATTCCGAACAGAAGATGATTATGGAAAGATGAGTTGGGGAATGTACAACTACAAAGAATTCTTCTTTGAACCAATCTACTGGGGAACCTTTATCAGAACAGCACTCTATTCCATTATCACCACGTTTTGCACCTTTGTAATTGCGTTACCTGTTGCGTTTTATATCACCAAGGTTGCCTCATTTCGTTATAAAGGCTTTCTAACAGTGCTGCTTTTGCTCCCTTTCTGGGTTAGTGAGATTGTCCGTATTTATGGTTGGATGAGTTTATTGAGGGAGAGCGGTGTGATTAATCATTTTTTACTGAAGCTTGGCATCCTGGATAAACCCATCGAAATGCTTTATAACGATGCCACCATGATCATGGGGTTGGTATATACGACCATGCTATTTATGGTGGTGCCTTTGCTATCCGTATTGGAAAGTCTGGATGATAGCCTCATTGAAGCGGCCTATGACCTCGGGGCCAATATGTGGTCAATTCTCACGAGAATTATTATTCCTCACTCAGTCCCCGGTATTGTTTCCGGATCAATTGTTGTTTTTATGTTAACGCTGGGGAACTATCTAACTCCCAATTGAGTTATAGTTGATTCTTGTGTTTGAGAGTGAAGTGGCGTACCCCTTTGTT
>CAZJUM010000227.1:0-3327 GCA_964549175.1 uncultured Pseudomonadota bacterium
GAAAGGGATATTGCTGCTTAACTTTTTTGAACACAACATTTGACTATATCTCGTACAAGGTGAACAACGAACCTACAGGAATTCCCAAATAGACATAGGTATAAGGAATTCTAAGACTGGGGGTGTAGCGACTATAAGAAAAGAATGACAATTTGAATCCCAAATAAATAATGACGGAAAGGCAAGCTACTAAAAGCGCGGTCGAAACCACTCGTTTTATAAAGAATGAAATGGAATCAGGGAAAAACTGCAACAGGAACTCAATATTAACAATCTCACCTCGTCGGGCCAATACACTCATCCCCAAAAAAGTTAACCAAATAAATAAAATTAAAGACAATTCGCCAATCCATCCGGCTGGTTGTCCTAATATATATCTTGTAATAACCCCCCATACAGCTATGGAGACGATACCCAGCATGGTCAGTGAACTCACCAAGACATCCAGTCTGCCTATCACTCCCAGTGTATCGTTAATTTTGTCCCAGAAATTTTTACTCATATTTGATTATCGTCGCGCTTCCAACAGGTTGCTTGCATGAACAACAGAAGCTGACAACCTGATGGAAACTAGTTTTAAAAACTACTTCAAGCTTTTCAATGTGCTCTCATACAAACCATCAGTCCACTCAGGAAACTGTCCTCGCATAACTTTAAGCGCATTATCAAGATATGGGGCTAAATCAACCTTGACTACGACAACCCCTTCAGAAACCATCTTGTCAATATACTCCTGCTCAGTTCCCTTAATTAATTTACTGGCGTACTTTGACATCTCGATGCCGGTTTCGGTAACAATCTTTTTTTGGGATTTGCTAAGTTGATTCCAAAAAGCTGTTCCCATAATCCAAGGTGTCATATGAACATCATGATTAGTAAGGATAAGATATTTGGCCTGCTCAAAGAATTTCCCGCCGTAAAGTGTTCCCGGAGGATTCTCAATTCCACTGACAATTCCTTGAGACATAGCCGTATAGGCTTCCGAAAGAGACATTGGTGTTGGGGTGGCACCAACAGAAAGGGCCCAGTAATTTGCAATTTTCGCATTTTGAACACGGATTTTGTTACCTTTCATTTCAGCAGGAGTCGTGGCTTTTGTCTTTGATAGTAATTGTCGTGTACCATAGTAAAAGTTGCTCACAATGACATGAAAGCCTTTTTTATCAAGCTTGGAAATTAAATCAGAAAACTTTTTCGAGTGTACAAGGTCAACTTTCTGTTCAACAGATGTACCTACATAAGGCGCATTGATGACACCTAAGTCAGGTACAAGATCAGCAAGGGAACCATAGGAAGCGATTGTAATTATATTCGCTCCCATCTTCGCTTGCTCCTGTACATTGACTTCGTCACCCAACTGACTGCTTGGAAATGGTTTAAGGACAATTTTTCCATCTGATCTTTCTTTGAGGATCTTTGACCAGTAATGAACGGCTTTATCCACAGGCTCACCAGGTTGATTACCATAGGCAACCATAATTTCTAAAGTTTCTGCTGATGCATTATTCCAAGCAGATAGCAATAGAGTCGAAATTCCGAGCAACGCTGCGAAACATATAAATAAAATATTTTTCATTGAAAATTCTCCATTCTTGATTAATTTTCTGTCCGGGAATTCCCGGAATGATGAAATAAAATCGGTTATAATAAAGCCTCAATACCCTTATTCTCGACAACAATCAAAAATACGCTGTCCGGAAATTGGCATACTTTCCAAAGGAGCCATAGCTCCCCGATGACCAATGACATAAGCTGCGGTTGAGTGAGCCATATTAGCCGATTCTTGTGAATCACAACCAAAACTCCTCGCGACCAAATAAACAGCACTAAACGAGTCTCCGGCAGCAGTTGTATCAACGATTTTATCAACAGAGCGAGCAGGGACTTCAATAGTGCCATCACCTGTTGATATAGAACATGAGTTACCACCGTCTTTAATCACTGATTCAATAGCTCCGTGAGCCTTGAGTTGTTGATGGGCTTTAAAACCTGTAGCCCCTTGTAATAATAATTCTGCCTCTTTCGTTGTCAGAAAAACGATTTGACTCATTTTGAACAATTGCTCATAAATCATAGCCGCATGACAGCCGGACTCCCAAAGCTCCGGTCTGAAGTTGCAGTCGAAGAAAATAGATACTCCGTTTGAAGACAGCTCTTTCAAGCGTTTGATCAAAGCTGCCCTGCTGGTTTCCGTAAGAATAGCTAGGCTGATTCCACTGAGATAAATCCCCTCGTATCCTGAGAGTTGCTGTAGTATTTCTTCGCTATCGGGGTACTCAAAACATTTTCGAGCTGCAGCAGCCCCGCGCCAGTAGTGAAATACACGTTCTCCGCTACTGTCCAACTCAATGTAATAAAGCCCCGGAAGCTCTCCTTCAATTTTCTGTACAAGGCTACTTCCAACGCCCTTCTTTTCCCAAAAACGAATCATCTTTTCACTGAAACTATCGCAGCCAACGGCAGTAACATAATCAACTCGCAATGGAAGCGAATCAGCCAATCTCGCGCAATAAATAGCTGTATTTAAGGTGTCCCCTCCAAAAGATTGTTTGATGGTTCCAGGCTTCAATTCCTGCAACTCAATCATGCATTCACCGATGAGTGCTAATCTCATATCAAAAACAGTTCCGCTTTCAGTGAGCTAATATTGTATTGGCCAAAATAAATGCCTCAAATGTTTTTAACCAATACATTAAACCGGTTTACTTTGAAAAACACCGATAAACAACAAATGTATCGCTTGGATCATCCGATTCTGCCGTAGCGAGGAACAAGCGTAGGTGGAATTCGGATGAATCCTCTTGTTGGGAATTTTTCAAGATTTTAATATGCCTAAAATTAACAATAACAACAAACATTTTAGATCATTGTTTTTTTTGGAAATATCCAAAAAGAGATTCTAATCCTTTATCTGAAGTATTTTCTGGAATACTCCATACATCAGTCTCTGAATAATAAACTGCATACATACTTGGTAATCCTACATGAATGGTAACAGGAATTGCACTGGGACTTCACCATCAGTGTCTTTTGGGTCAAAGGCTACTTGCCATGCTACAATTGGCTCTAAGCCTATTTCAAAAATCTTGTCTCCATCAAAGACGGGTTTTGCAACATATGCAGGTCTTGAGTTTTCAACTATAGAAATGGAAAAATCCATAATTAATCTCCGATTATTGTTGAATCTTTACAGGTTATCAATAAGGTTTAAGTTAAAATAGTTTTCTAGATACAGTAGTGCATTAATTCTGAAATTTAGACTTTTATATCCCCAACGTCCGGCGGATGAGCCGCGAGGATGTCTGAGGGTATGTAAGCGTAGCGAAG
>CAZJUM010000228.1:0-3304 GCA_964549175.1 uncultured Pseudomonadota bacterium
TTTACTAAATTTTTTAAGTCCGTGAGTCATTGATGAACTGCTCTCTTCATATAATCGGTATGCCAAAAAATGCAACCTTGAAAGAGAATAGATCATTATTGCCTGCAATTAAAAAGCGATCTGGCCCTTCAAGCTAGACTGCCGTTTTGCAGTCGCTACGATTAATAGCAGCCTCAAGACCCATAGACCTGAATATGGCTGATGAACCTTTGCTTTTAGGAGAATTGAATATGGCCGAAATAAATGACCAAAATATCCTGTTGGTTCCAGTAGATTTTTCCTCTTACTCGGAAGAGACCCTTGTTTTTGCCAGTGGACTGGCAAAATGCCTATCGGCACAGCTTCTGGTGCTCCATGTTATCCATGATCCCGCAGAAGCACCGGGGTTTTATGCCGAGAAAGGAAGAAAGAAAAAATTCCTTAAATCCATGGAAGAAGCCGCCGAAGAAATGATGGAAGAATTTCTTCGAAAAATGCGACAGGCTTATCCCGATCAGGTGCCGATTCAAGATGCCAAACCGCTATTAGTGGTCGGCACACCGGTGACGAGGATTGTGGAAGTCGCTGAAAAGAGACGGGCCGGCATGATTATCATCGGAAGTCATGGGCGCACGGGTTTGGCCTATTTACTAGTTGGTTCAAAGGTCCAGCGGGTGATACAACTGTCACCCATCCCTGTCACGGTCGTCAAAACACCCGAAAAAAAGTAAATATTCGCATTCCGGCACTAAGGAGATATCAAATGAAAACGGTCGATTCTCGTCGTGTATTTTTTCTAGGATTCATAGGATTATCTATTCTAATGTTGCTCTCACCCTTGCCTGCCCAAGCCGCTGCTGATTCAGAAACAAACGAAATCAGCTGGTTCTTCCTGGCCGTGGGGTTGCTCGGAGGGATGTCCCTCTTTCTTTACGGGATGGAAAAAATGAGTGACGCCTTAAAGAATGTGGCCGGAGAAAAAATGAAGGATATCCTGGGCATGCTGTCCAACAACCGTTTCATGGGAATGATCACGGGAGCGGTCGTGACAGCCGTTATTCAGTCCAGTTCGGTCACCACGGTTATGCTGGTCGGTTTTGTGACCGCCGGTTTGATGTCGCTGTCTCAAACCATCGGCATAATTATGGGCTCAAACATCGGCACCACAATCACGGCCCAGATTGTGGCATTTAAGGTGACCAAATATGCGCTGCTGCTGGTGGCCATCGGCTTTGGAATGCTATTTACCTCCAAAAAAGAAAAAATCCAGCAATACGGATATATGATCATGGGATTGGGAATGATCTTTTTTGGCATGGGCGTAATGAGTGGCGCCATGAAACCGTTAAGGACTTACCAACCCTTTCTCGAAATGATGACTCAGATGTCCAATCCCGTGTTGGGTATTCTGGTAGCGGCCCTTTTTACGGCCTTGATTCAATCCAGTTCTGCCACCACGGGGGTGGTTATCGTCCTGGCGATGCAGGGGTTGATTAGCCTGAAAGCGGGCATCGCCCTGTCATTCGGTGCCAATATCGGCACCTGCGTGACGGCCTTATTAGCCTCGATCGGCAAACCGCGTGAGGCGCTACGGGTATCCATCGTGCATGTGTTGTTCAATGTGACCGGCGTGCTGATCTTTTTGCCCTTTATCGGGCCTTTTGTCAGGTTCGTCGTTTCGATCTCCCCCTCCCCCGCCGAAGGACTGACCGGCCTACAGGCCGCTGCCTCGGTGCTGCCGCGCCAGGTCGCCAACGCCCACACCATTTTCAATGCCACCTGCGGCCTCATTTTTCTTCCGTTTGTCACCTATTTTTCCCGAATCGTCTACCGCTTGGTTCCGGATAAACCCATGCAGGAGGTTGATGAAATTCAACCCAAATATTTAAGTGACATGCTGTTTGAGACACCCAGCCTGGCGCTGGATGCTGCCCGACATGAAATCAAGCGCATGGGAAAAAGAGTAAACCTGATGAACAGCGCCATGATGCCGGCCGTTTTGAACGGCAACAAGGAAGCGCTGTTGGCAATACGGGAGATGTATGAGGAGATCGATATCTTACACAAACATCTCGTCACATATCTTGCAAAAGTCAGTCAACTCAAACTTAATGAATCCCAAAACAACCAATTCATAAATCTCATGACGGCTGTCAATAATCTTGACTATGTCGGCGACCTGATTGAAGTCAATATGGTGGACCTTGGAATACGACGGGTCACGCAAGGGTTCAAGATAAGCGAGCCGACACAGAAGGTCTTAGACACCCTCCATGTGGTTGTTTCTGATGCGCTGAAAGCAGCCATGCGGGCTGTGGTTGAGTTTGATGAAGATTTTGCTAATCGCGTCCTCATTATGCAAAAGGATGTAAACCGTCTCGTGGAAAAGGCCAATTTACACCAGGCCCAACGGATCCTTTCCGAAGATTCGGGAAAATTTGAGGCTTACAGCGTGGAAGTAGATATTATTGAAAAACTCAAACGCATTTACTATTACTCCATGCAGATGGCTAAAACAGTGGTTGAAGTCGAGGAAAAGTAAAAAGACTGCTTAATTTAAAGCATACTTGCTGGGTTCAGGTGGCGATAAATTTGAAAATTAATAAATTATTGGCCGACAAAAAAAAAGAAACCCTCACGATCGCACCCACTGCATCGGTTTATGACGCTTTGAAAATGATGAAAAATCAAAAGAGCGATGCCCTCGTGGTGGTTGAAAAAGAAAAAGTGTTGGGAGTCTTATCCCAAGGTGACCTGGGCCGCAAGGTAATCCTCAAGCGAAAGAAGTCTAAAAAAACTTTAGTCCGGGATGTCATGATATCAAATGTGGCTCACGTCACTCCTAATCAGAACTTGAGAAGTTGCCTATTTTTGATGGTTAAAAATCGCTTAAACCATATCCCGGTACTCAAGAAAAATCGGCTGGTCGGACTGCTTTCAATCGAAGATATAAAAAACTTGACCGCACAAGACCGCAAGTTAAAAACCAAATAGAATAAGGTGGCTTTTAACTCGCCGTTTTATTGAGATAGCTATCTTTTTGCCGCTTTTTTAAAAATGGCAAGGCTTCTTCCGAAAAGGGCTGAAATTGACCATGACCGACAGGTCGTTTTTATGCTTTACAAATCAAGTCTAATCCTTGAGATTGAATTAGCCCATCCATTTTCTTTACGATTAATAACCGGGATCAAAATAGCATTGTGATCCTTTACCAAACGAATAACGATCTTTTTACAGGGCTAATTGGAAAAAATATTGACGGCCTAAAAAGTAGATGCATCTACTCAGTATTGAAGCTGAAGACTTAACACGTATCAAAGGTATC
>CAZJUM010000229.1:0-3294 GCA_964549175.1 uncultured Pseudomonadota bacterium
CCATAGCTCTTCGAGACTATGGAGCCACCAGAGAGAAATTAGCTGAACAGTTACGTTAGTAGTACATAATCGGGTAAGTTTTTTTACATGATACGCCAAATAAGGGGAGCTAAGCTGTACACCTCCTTTGTTTTGATATATCCGGTCAAGCCGGGAATAACAAGCGGTCGGATTTTTCTCAGGCATCTGTATCAGCTATTCAATAGTAATCGATTTCAGCATTTCCCCGTAGCTGCCACTGACCTGCCGCATTTGCTTAATGGCGGCTAAGAATTCAGCGGAATCCAGTTTCTGATTGAGTTCGAATTGCCGGACAAACGGCTTGGTTGAGGCGATAATCATCACTTGCTGACTTCCCGGTTCCGCCGCGACTAGAATGGTTTTTGCTCGATTTCGGATGAGTCTTCTTGTCTTGGTGTCTTCCCACACGATGGCATCGCCGTCCGCATCCAAATTGAAAATCTTTAGATAACAGCGTTGTCCGCAAGTTGTTGTGATCGAGAGGATGCGCTGATTGCCATTTGTTTGGTTTTCCAACTCAAGCGCAAACGGAAATGTCGGACTTTTCAGCGGTTTTATCAGGGCCAATACGCTTTGATCTCTTTGGCAAATCGGATTCAACTGATCCTCGGATAGTTCGCTATAGTTTACGCGAAGTTTCGCTGACGCTAAATCACCCTGTTTATTCACAAGGGTGACAGTGAGTACATATTGGTCATTGTCAAGCGCGGCAGACCCGAACAGAACCGGCATGCCTTCCGCTTCAGCCATTTTCATCGCATGGGCTCTCGCTTCTGATGATATATTGGGATATGTCCCGGAAGGCGTTTTAAACTTGATGTCCCGCAGGGCTATGGATTCCTGCCTGATCGCTTCTCGCGCCTGCTGAAGGAACGCGTTCTCGCACCCGGATGGCAAAGCCGCCAGCGGTCCGGGAATGAATTCAAGCGGTTCAGAAGGATTGGTTTGACGGTATTGGACAAACAGCGCTTTCAGGAGTCGTGTCATCTTTTCCTTAAGCGTTAACTTACGTATCGTGATATGGAATTGTACCTGGCGGTGAACAACGACCGATGCCGCATCCGGAGACAAATGCTCTTCCAGTCGCGCCACATCAGGTCGCGCCAAAATCGTCAGTTGCCCCGCTCGCGGTGGCGCGGGTAAACGCAGTATGGCAATTCCGGAACTATCGGTAGACCGGCTCCGGGTCAATGATTCGCTCTTAAACACCAGCGGAAAACCTGAAAGCGGCCGTTGATCGTTTTTCCCCGTTGTTAAGCTCACTTTGACCTTAAGGAGTGGCATTGAGGAACCCGGTTCGGCCAATCGTCTGGAATCATCAACCACTTCCACACGCAGGCGATTGATATAATTGTTTTCCTGTTCACTGACCGCCAGATTCAGGTTTTGGGCAGCGGTTTTATCCGTGATCTCAGTGTGAATTATACCCTTTGCCTCTTTTAACAGCTGAACCGCCTTGAGGAAGTTGCCACTCTCAAACAACTCATTGGCTTGACCAATCATGCGATTAATTCGCCGCGTGTATGTCTCGTTCAGATATGATTTTCTTAAGGTTTGAATGACGGCATACCGGTAATTGAAATCGATGGATGCAAAATTGGACGCCTTAATCCGGTTTACGGCCGCGAGCAGGGTATTCACAGCATTGGAATATTGTTTCTGTGAGGCCATTTGTTTGGCATCCCGGATCAGTTGATCAAGATCCTTTGTCAATTTAGCCTTTTCAGCGGCTAACCAGGCTTTGACATTATCACACTCGTTTAAGGGAACGGACACCAGCACATAGACTTTATATCGATTGTCAATCAATCCCTGACTTTGGCATTGATGTTTTTCCAAATAACGGCTTTTCACTTTGATACCGCTGACAAAGGCGTTGGCCGTCTGTTTTTGCTTTGACTGTCCGGAGACCGTTGGCGTCAAGGCATTGGCGCTGCTCTGATGATCAATCGTTTCCACAAATGAATCGAAATAATCGTAGCGGACCCCACAACTCAAGACAAATCCCTTGATGGCATCCCGTTTGGCATCTTCCGCGGCATTTTGTTCATCGGCGAATTTTTTGGATCTTCCCACATCGTAAGAGTAAGCGGAGTCCTCAGCCGGTGTATTAATCGTCCAATCCGGCGCGGTTTCAGGCACCGATTCGATAATTTGACATCCTTTGATTTGTACCGGAGTCGTTTTGTCCGTAGCCACCGAACCACTACACGCGGATACTAAAACAATCAAAAACGCAATGACGGGAAGAATTCTCATTGTTATCTGAATTGAGGTGGTTAGCTTTTATCCGACGGAAATCGCGCGATTCCCGGCCTGAGCCGCCGGGTATGCATAATCGAAAAAATCATCACAGAATATCATCAACCATCCGTAAAAAAGGGTAAATGGCTCATTGGTTAGTGGTCGCGACGCGTTCCCTAATCATTTTTCAGGGGGACATCAGCCACGTTGATGTCCCCCATTACTCTCGCGATCGTCTCGCGCGCTTACTCGACAAACCCTTGCTTCGTCATATCATCCCAAAACTGAGACGCTTTTTTCGCCTGATCATTGAGTTTGGCGTCCCGTGCTTTTTGTTCCGCTTCCGCTTTCTTTCTTTCGGCGAACGCTTTATACGGGTTATCGATCGATGACTTGGGCAGTTTCGCCAACACGAAGTATTTGTATCCTTTACCAGTCGCTGTTTCCTCTCTTTCCATATACCATTTTTCCGTCTTCAAGCGACTGACTAAACTTTGTGCCAGCATTTTCTCAAATTCTCGCATGACGCCTACCGAATCAATGGCGTCGCTGCTTAATCCATAGGACACTCTGGCTTCTTCAACTTTAACTTTCAAAGCTGCACCGATATAGGTGACAACACTTCTGATCGCGTTTTTGCGAGCGTCATTGCGCGCATCTTGCTCAGCGGCATACACCTTGGAGAGCCCCACAAAATAAAGCATGTCCCCTTCCATATGGGGTTCATTGATGCACCACGGACATTGTTCCTGGCGGAGTTCGAAAGTACTTTGGGGTTTTGTTTGTTTTTCCGCGCAACCAATGGTCAAAAATACCAACATCGCGGACGCGATTAGCAATGACATTTGTTTCATTTTGTTCTCCTTTGTTTTCGTTAACAATCCGTCTTTTAAGACAGGCATACCGACAACTCACGGTAATTGTTCAGGTTATTTTAATTGACCGGCGGATAGTGCCAATTATATCACAAAAAATGTATCTATTCAGAACTTATTTAAAAAGTGCAAAAAAGTTCATTTTTTACTTGAC
>CAZJUM010000230.1:0-3288 GCA_964549175.1 uncultured Pseudomonadota bacterium
AAACAAAGGGGTACGCCACTTCACTCTCAAACACAAGAATCAACTATAACTCAGGCATAGCCGCTCCGTGCCATAGGCGAAATTATGCTGAGGGTGATATCCCTGATTCTTGAGGGTGTTAAAACACTCGTTCTCAATTTTCCGTCGGGATCGGGTCACTTTGACCATCAGTTCAATGGTGTCTTCATTCAGGGAAAGATCGCTGATCCAACTACCTGAATCATTGGTTTTTCCCGAATCCTTGGGATTGATCGGGATGATCCGATAGCGAAAAAATAAATCAGCATACCTTTTGGGGATCATCCCTTATCATTCGGACATATATTCTATTGACTACCCTGGTAGTGCCTTATTAAGGGCGTAGACAGACGATGGTCTTTAATATACGGATGATTCCATGGCAGGAATTTCAATGTGATAATCGCTATAATTATAATATATGATTATGTACAATTCGCAAGCTCATTTCTTTGATCACCCCCTGTCATTCCCGCGAAAGCGGGAATCTAAGCTCCGCTGATGCAATGGTTAAGGAAGAGTCATTCCCGCGCAAATGGGAATCTAACAATAAAAGCCTAAGAAACCAAATGGTTTTCCGGATCCCGCATCTGCGGGGATAACAGGCATTCGCGGGGATGACAGGCATTATTGGCAAATTAGAATGTTAATAGTACATAGTCAGGTTATAATAAATCCATGTACGACTGTTTCAGCATGAATTGATGAATGGTTCGGTATCGATCATCAAATAATTATTTTTCCGGGGAGAAGAATAAATGGGAAAAAAACAACTTGGAATTCAAGAAAGTTACGATCTTTTGAATTCATATAATATAAATGTACCGGGTAAACTGGTTTCGGATGTGTTCGAGGCATTGGCGATATCCGACAAAGTGAGTTACCCCGTAGTTTTAAAAGCTATATCAGAAAAAATCCTTCATAAGTCGGATGTTGGCGCTGTGTTGTTGAATCTGAAAAGCCCAGACGAAGTTAAATCCGCTTACAAGCGCTTGAGGCGGAATATCAAGAAAGCTGGTGTTGAGGAACTTGACGGTGTGCTGGTTCAAGCTATGGCAAAACCCGGTTTTGAACTGCTGGTGGGTGCCAAACAGGATCCAAGTTTTGGGCCGGTTACGATGATCGGTTTGGGCGGCAAGTATGTTGAGTTATATGCCGACGCGGCCACCGGTATTGGTGTGCTTAGTGAGGACGATGTGATAAGGATGCTGTCGGAAACGAAAGCCGGAAGAATTTTGCAAGGGTATCGGGGAGAGGCATTTGATCGTGAGGCGGTAATTGTGTTGACCATTCAGGTGTCCAAATTAATGGCGGAGCATCCTGAAATTCATGAACTGGATTTGAATCCGGTCTTGGTATATGAAAAAGGGTACTCGTTGGTAGATTCCCGGTTGATTCAGGGTGATCCTGTGAGTTATCCGAAATCGACTGATATTTCCAAAGAGAAAATGGAAAGTTTGAAAGCCATTTTTGATGCCAGGTCGGTTGCCATTATTGGCGCGTCAAAACCCGGGACTCCGGGCGGAATCATATTGAAAAACTGTTTGGGTATCCGGCGGCTTTATCCGGTGAATCCCAGGCTCGACAGAATTCACGGTGTCAAATGCT
The DNA here is from genome assembly GCA_964549175.1 of uncultured Pseudomonadota bacterium. Lineage (GTDB taxonomy): Bacteria > SAR324 > SAR324 > XYD2-FULL-50-16 > XYD2-FULL-50-16 > CAZJUM01. The sequence goes on from CAZJUM010000230.1 coordinate 1,627, forward strand.
ATCCCAGCCTCCAAACATTACCGGAAGTGCCTGAAATAGGCGTCTTCGCGGTGAATGCGGAAAGGACGGTCACCATCTTTGAAGAGTTTTGTAAATTGGGAGGTAAAGGGGCCGTAATTTTTAGTGACGGATTTGCCGAAATCGGGCGTATTGATTTGGAAAATCGATTAAAGGGAATTAGTGATCAGTATAATGTGGTGTATATTGGCCCGAATTGTATGGGTGTCATTGACAATTTTTCCAAATTAAATACCAACTTTATTCCTGAACGGCGCTCATGTTCGATATCGAATCCCAATGGCATTGGGGTTATTTCCCAAAGTGGTGGTATCGGATTGGAACTTTTGGAAATGTTTGAGGCTGATAACCTGGATATCGGTAAGTGGGTTTCTATAGGAAACGCGAGTAGTGTCGGGGTTCCGTCCCTGTTAAAACATATGGGTGATGATCGCGATATAGAAATAATAGCCATCTATCTGGAAGGAGTGGCTGACGGGTTGAAGTTAATGAAAGTGGGCCGTGAGGTTTCTCGAAAAAAACCGGTTCTGGTGATCAAAGGCGGTATCGGTGGTGGTGCCGAGGCCGCCATGTCGCACACGGCTTCATTGGCGGGAAGTCACGAGGCGTTTAAGGCATGTTGTAAACAGGCGGGATTTCACCTGGTTGAAGACCTGACCGAAGATCCAAAAATCATCGTCAATATTTTATCCATGTTGACCAGTCAGCCAAAAACGGCTGCCGATCGGATCGCCGTTGTCAGTGTCGGCGGGGGTGCCGGTATTTTATTGGCCGATCAGATTACAGAAGATGGGATGCGGTTGGCACAATATGCTCCGGAAACCATTCGCTCACTTCAAGAGCTGATGAAAAAAAATCTGGCACCGGCAAAGCTGACCCAGGGTAAAAAAATACTGGAGGGTATTGGCAATAACCCAATCGATTTGTTTGGTGATTGTGATGACGAACGATTGTTAGAAGCGATTCGGATTATTGACAAAGATCCCAATACGGGTGTGATTATTGCCGCTATCTATCTGCAGGCACCCCTGCTTTCTGAGTATCTGCCGGAACGCTTGCTGGAGCTGAAAGGCGAGTTAACCAAGCCATTGATCCTTTCTCCCAGAGGATTTTCAAAATATGTTTCGCGTTGTCGAGGCTATCTGACTGATAAGGGATTTACATCGTACACGGTGCCGATGATTAAACCGATGAGTATCGCGATTAAGATATGGGAAGCGTACGATAAGAATTTTGGCTCGTTACAGAAACTCGTGGATTAACTCAGGGCGAGGCAAGTGACCTAAGCCGTGGTATAACGCGACCCTAAAGGCGCACTCACTTTTGAGACCATATAACCTGCGACCAATAATTTTTGCCTTGTTTTTCAATCCCTCGACCGCTCATAACTCTCCAATGGGGGCGACCCTCAAACAATTGTCAGATTGAATTGGAGCTTTTACACGTTATAAAATGGTCAAGGGGATGATGGCTCATGGCACCATGTGGAATTTCCCCCGAGATTGTCTTTCCGCTCCGATATTTGAGGATCTTTGGAGGGGAGAGCCGATGAGTTATCAGATTCAGTTTCGGAAAGACAACCCTGAATATAATTTACCTGATTATGTACTATTAACATTCTAATTTGCCAATAATGCCTGTCAT
>CAZJUM010000231.1:0-3283 GCA_964549175.1 uncultured Pseudomonadota bacterium
AAAGGGATATTGCTGCTTAACTTTTTTGAACACAACATTTGACTATATCTCTAATTCGCATCCCCTTTTCTTTGATCACCCCCTGTCATTCCCGTGGAAGTAGGAATCTAACAATAAAATGCTAATGCTCCAAATGGTTTTCCGGATCCCCGCATTCGCGGGGATGACAGGCGTTATTGGCAAATTAGGATGTTAATAATACATGATCAGGTTAGTTTAAGTAAGCTTAAGAGACGGGGTGCGTGCTTTTGGCGCGGCGCGGCGTATTAGACGATAACGAAAAGGATTTGCCGGACTTGGAGCTTTTTAACTGCGGTGTAATCGCGTCCGGACGACAATTACACAGCGGAAGACTAAGGAGCTGTTACATTAACTGTCATGGATGTGCCGGATACGGAAAGAACCTCTACCGCGACACCGGACTCGTTTTCGGGATATAAGTTGCTGTTAGGGTCGCTCGACGCGTCAAAGGTAGTGCTATTACCCAAAAAGAATAGATTGGTTTGATTATTGATTTCGCCATTGGCCAGTTCAAGATCAACAAGACGATGGTTTTCGTCGGTATTATCAGGTACTCCATCATCAATATGCCATATCGCGATCCCACCATTGAAATCTTTACCCAGAAATCGTTCTAATCCCAAATCGTAGCCGACAGGTTGCCGATTTTCAAGCAGGAAGTATTCATTTGAGGCACTGGTGGCTATTTTGACGATATCGGAACTAACGTCTTCATAGGATCGAATGATGATGCTGCTGAGTCCCGGGGTAGCGGTACTTGGGGCATAAAACAACTGCATTTTGGACCAGGCTGATAGGGGAACCGGAGTATCGCCTGAAAGTCCTTCCCTCCATTTTTGCCCCCAACTACCGCCACCCATAAGTCCCCAAGCGCCAATTCCCTCGGAAGTTCCATCAGTATCATAAAGATCGGGGAGTCCGAACGCGGCGTGACCTAATTCGTGGGCGATAACGCCAATGGTAGCGGATTCTTCTTGTATTTCACCAAAAACAGAATATCCGCTACCATTATCGTTTGCATCAGGATTAAGAACCTTCACCCCATCATAGCTTAAAGGACCCACCCCATACGCCCCGTTAATCTCATATGCGTGTGCCCAAACGGAGGGGGATTTTTCGCTATCATAGGATGCTTCATAACCAGCAAGAATAAACATAACTTGGAGTTCTTGCGGTTCTATCTCATTTGTGTCATTTCCCGTCAATTCATTATCATATGAACTAAAATCAATATCGTTATCAGCCACATTCAAAGCATCTTCCAACGTTTCGAGAAAAATCCGGGTAACACCACTTTCTCCGGGATTAGGATGATCGGAAGATAAGCTAACCCGGATAATACCATCATTTTCACACCCTTGGCTTTCCGCAGAGGGAGTAAATGCGAAAGTACCGCCTGAGATGTCTTTATAGTAATGATTTAGCTGGCCACTTGAGCTTCCAAATATCTTGCTATTCCATTCATTGGCAGAATCATAGGTAAATTTCTGATCCTCAAACTCTACCATAACCACCAGTAATGGGATTGATAGGTCAGAAGCTGTGGCGAATATTGTATCTTCGGTGCACTCTGTTGAAGTTTCCGTTGAAGAAGTTGTTGACGTTGAATCGGAACTTTCGTCAGCACAGGAACTAATCAAAACCAATGAAATCACTCCTAAAACTACCCATACCCATTGAAATATTAAGCTCTTTTGCATAGTACAAAACTCTTCAAAGATTAAAAAAACGTCAAATTTATGGACAATATAGCTTATCGCGTAATGCTTGATACCGGATACTCACGCTCGTCACATTATATAGAGATCCTGAATTTGGGTACCGGAATCTCTGGGATCTGCCATAATTCCAGATAGTTCACTGTTTAATCAGAAACACTTCCATGAATTCAGTAAAGTGATCTCATTTTCTAAACACCGAGTGTCTCTTTTGAGATAAAACCCCATAAAATCAATGGATTCAGAGTTATGGGGAAAATTTTTTGATGGGTTTTGTGGTAATCATTATATGATCTGTACTTTAAGCGCATCAGAAAATATCTTGATGTTAGTCCAACGGAAACGGATTACGGGTTTTAATCGTTTTTGCCCTAATTTCAGCCATCGTTTTTCTCGAAATCGGCGCGATTTCGGATGCCCCGGATACTGAACTGCTGATCGAGATACTGTATTGAACGCCCAAAGGTGTCACGACCACTCCGGATGGTATCAGGCTGGGTTCTCCTTCCTCATCCTCAATAATCGCATACTCAAAGTATCCCGATTCTTGATTTTTAACGATCACGTACCGATCTTCGGTCTCAATCCAGTTATAATACTCGTCACCTCGCTGATACGCATTAAATTGAGTGCCGTCCGGTTGTTTAAATGTGATTAAGTGCGGTGCGGCAGGAACAGCACTTAAATTGATAGTCATTGCCCAATAAACGGTCAGTAATGAAACTATCGTGAATATCGATTTGTTGAATTGTGATTGTACAACCATAAGAACCATTTAGATAGGAAATGGAAACTTTAAATTCAAAAATGACAATTATGCCTAATTTTAGACGATAATCTCCAAGTTCCTCGTCAAAATTAAGGCTATTTCTCTAAATGTCAGTCAAAGGTATTTGAGATTTCTCGTCAATTCGATAAAAACGAGTTGAGTAGTTTTTTCCTGAACGGCATAAAGCCATTGTCAACACCTTGTCTGGAAAAAATATGGGAGACAAACTCTCATATTTGACGCGTAAGAATCTATTGGGTCTTTGGAGATATGTCAAGAGAGTGTTCATTTTATTACCCGAATTTTGTCGCTAATAATTTATATTCCGTATAATCAGATAATTAAACTCTATTGCGCATGCTGACCCGATTTGATTAAAAATAAAATGAACGAGTCACAAACAACTTCCCTGATAGCTAATGGTGAACCGGAAGAAAGAATTTTACCGCAAAGAATGCGGAGGACGCAAAAAAATGATCAGGGGAAGATGCTATAATTTCTTATCATGGGGGTGTATCGTGAACTCAACGATGAGTATTGAAAAGGGATAAGTGCAGAGGAGGAGAGATGATCGTCTTGTATGTTGACACTAAGGCTATTTAAATATAGCTTTAATGTTAATATAATCGTAACTGTTCAGAACTTATTAAAAAAAGTGCCAAAAAGTTCATTTTTTACTTAACAAGATTTTTGACGGATTTTTGTTAATCCGCCTACATTAGACAGTCTACAGAGATTTGGTATTGTAACGGACGATAAAAAGCCTTTATAGGGA
>CAZJUM010000232.1:0-3264 GCA_964549175.1 uncultured Pseudomonadota bacterium
AAAGGGATATTGCTGCTTAACTTTTTTGAACACAACATTTGACTATATCTCATCAATAACTATCTCTTAATTAAGTCTCAACAATCGTCACCCGAATCTTCAGGCGATGGTTTATAAGCCATTTGGCATCCATCAAGGGAGAACCATTGTTAACCAAAAGTAAGCTCAATAAACCAACAATCTATACCGAGTCCGATCAAATTTTGAAGGATTTGAGTACGGAACTTGAAGAGCTAAAGTCACGTATGAATCAGCTTGAGGAAAAGCAGGGACAAAATCGTCTTCTTACGGAACAACTGGCAATTCAAAGGAATCTGGCAAACGAGCTGATTGACAGCCATCAGGAAGAAATTGAGCACAACCGGGATAATTACGCTGCGATTGCCAATGTGATGCATAATTTAAAATCACCCGTTGCGGATGTTGTAAACAACCTGGGCGATATCATTCAGGAAATTGATGATGAGGACACCAAAGATACTCTCAAAGAGTGCATGAACACAGCGTCCTGTGTGCTAGACGCATTCACCTTAGTTGAGGATTTTTGTTCGGATATTAAAGAAAAACTCAATGAAACTCAGCAAGTGGTTAAAATCAGAGATTTTTTTAAGGATACGATTTCACAGATTAACGCGGGTTTCCATTCGCCGCATAAGCTCCGATTACTGGTTGAGAAAAACGTTCCTGAGTCAACACCGCTTGATACGCCTTTTATTGAGCAAGCACTGATTATTTTAATTAAAGAGTTACAACATCTACTTCAAGCCTCAAACATCACCGTTGTTATTTCCCAAGAGAAATCGGACAAGCGTTATGGTATTGAATTGTCGAGTTTGGTGATTGGAATTGAAAATGAAATTTCAACAAAACTACAATGGCAGGAATCCTGGGTTGATTCAATTCAATCAAATCAGGATGTTTTGTCTGACTCCGGATTCGCTTTGTTGAAAATTAAAAATTATCTCAAAAAAATTAGCGGAGTTATGGAGGTGAAAACAAAACACAACGAACTTCACGGATTTAAGCTCAAGGTTCCTTTAAACTGTTAAGAAGCGGATATTTGACGGTAGCCTTCAATTGTCCCCGTTTTCCGGCGTGAATGGATCCTGAGTCCAAATTTTTAATACGATACAATAAATGATCCCGTGAAAATCCTATCACGACTGAGGTCCCTCAACTTTTTTTTAGCCTCATTTCGTGATCGATAAGGACCAGCGTATACCCTTGTTGTTTGATAATCCTTTTTTACCCGCTCAAGGTTGAATACCAATTCCTCTGATGAAAATTCCTTTTCCAGATAAAATTTGGTTTCTTGAGCCCGATCAAGCGCCGTAAAAACACCCATGGTTACCCGATGTCCGTTGGATTGATCAACAACGGAAGCATTCCCGGCACCCTTATTCGAGCGGTTGATCAGCTTGACCAAATAGTTAGCGCGGTGCAGGGAATACGCTTGTTTTGAGATTAATTCGATAAAGTCGAGTTTTTGCTTTTTTTCTTTTTGAAATATCGGCTCCCCGATTTCTCTTAGTTTCCCGCGATATGCTTCCAAACACATCGTAAATAAACAATTGGCCACTTGAATATAGTATTTCGCTTGGGGTACCTCTTTTTGGGATTTTGGAACTCCTACTGATGCCGGTTCGAACTTAGGAGCCGGCTGTTTGGTCTTTGGCTTTTGTTCAAGGGCAATCACCTGTTTGGTTTCTTGTGTGATCACTGGATCTTCCGGCTCCGGCTGTTCCGTCATTTCCTCGAACCCTTCTTCCGCTGGTACATCACCAGTACCGGAACCTTTGAAAAAGAACCACCAGCTACTGCCCCCACCCACTAAAAGAACCACCAGCAATAAAATTACCCATTTCAGTTTTCCGCCGCTTTTTTCAGCTTTTACTTTTTGTACTATGGGTGCCGCGGTGGGAGTTGCCGGAAACGGCTTCTCTTCGGCAGCTCCGCCCTTATCGTCTTTGTCTGTTTCCTCAATTGAGGGCAGACTTCCGAAAAAGGAATCCAGCTCGCTGTCTAAATCATCGGATGAGTCATCTTTGCGTACAGAATCCTCCATCACGTCATCCAGTGCACCGGCAAAATCATCTCCTAAATCCAAATCATCGGAATCAGCGCTCAAATCCATCTCATCATCAAAATCTAATTTATCATCGTCTGCCATGTTTTTCCTATTTCGGTTTTAGTTATACTGAGGTCGTGATGGCTTTTTGTATCAGTTTACACTCATTTATTGTCTAAATTTTGAGAAATAAAATACAATCCTCTCAATGTCAGGTCGTCAATGACATCTTCTATTTGATTGGAAGCGGCCTTGACAATTTTGGCTAATCCCCCGGTTGCTATGACTTTTGGCGAATAACCCAGTTCGGTATTGATTCGCTGAATCATGGAATCTACCATTCCCGCATATCCAAATATAATGCCAGATTGTAAGCTTTCCGTTGTATTTCTTCCAATTACTCGCTCAGGTTGTTCGATTTTGATTCCGGGTAATTTACTGGTTTTTTGGATTAAAGCATCAAGAGATAGCAATAACCCGGGTGAGATAACTCCTCCGAGGAAGGAACCGTCTTCGGAAACCACATCAAAATTAGTGGCTGTTCCGCAGTCTACGATGATCAACGATGACTTAAAGATTTGGTAACCAGCCAGCGCGTTGACCAAACGATCCGTCCCGACCAGGCTGGGAAAATCAGTTTGTATGGCCATGTGGGGAAAACTGGTGTGGTCGATGAGATAGCTTTCCTGCCCGGTGAGTTCTTGTACAAGGCATTGAAACATCAGTGTTAACGGGGGGACGACACTGGATATCACCGTTTTTTTAAAAAGCAACGGATTGATATTATCACTGATCAGGAATTTTTGAATTAAACTAAGGTACTCGTCTCTTGTTTTTCTGATATGGGTGCCGACTCGCCATTGGTGGAGTAAAACATCCTGGCGATAGACACCAAAAACCACGTTGCTACTGCCAATGTCTATTACGAAATACATATACATGAGATAAAAGTTTTTCCTGATTATCTACTATTAACATTCTAATTTGCCAATAATCCTGTCATTCGCGGGAATGACAGGGGTTGATCAAAGAAATGAGCTTGCGAATTATGCATAATCATAAAAGTTTTGTAACTGTTCAGCTAATTTCTCTCTGGTGGCTCCATAGTCTCGAAGAGCTATGGAGTCTGTATGATTTTACCTTAAGACTCCGCAAGGCTACGCCATTACGGAGCCACCGGGGGCTTTAAAAGCGGA
>CAZJUM010000233.1:0-3264 GCA_964549175.1 uncultured Pseudomonadota bacterium
GCTCTTCGAGACTATGGAGCCACCAGAGAGAAATTAGCTGAACAGTTACGATTAATATAAGACAGCAATTGAGTTTTCTATCTTTAAAATGACAGTGTAAAAGGGGCTCCAAAGGGGAAAGACTGAAAAAAATCCGGTTGGAACCAAACCAGAAAAGTCGCTGCGGCCAACCATGGCCCGAAAGCGATTTCGTTAGTCAATGATTGTCTTTTTGTTATCAGCAATATTGCTCCCCCCAATATCCCTATTAAGGCAGCCCAGAAAATCGTGGAAAATAAGACGCCCCATCCGAAACCAAATCCAATCAGCCCCAAAAGGGTAGCATCACCTTCCCCTAATCCGACTCGATTCCTTAGCACTCGATATAAATAAGCGATCCAATGAAAAATTCCGGCACCAAGAAATAAACCCAATAAGGCATTGATTATTTCGTTTCTGTCTAAAAAAAACAAGCAGATAGTTTGAGTAATGACGCCGAAAACAACCGGCTGGGGGAATATTAAGTGGGTTTTAAAATCTAAAATCGCAATCACTAATAACACTTCAAATAATAAGGTAAAACGCAAAAAATCCACACTCCATCCCGTCCTGATAAAAATCAGATAGAGTAATATCGCGTTAATCAACTCTATGATGGGATAGGTCCGGGATATTTTCCCTTGACAACGCGCGCATCGTCCTCGTTGAAAGAGGTACCCCAGAATGGGTAAAAGGCCAAATACAGCTACCGGGTTTCCGCACATTGGGCATTTTGACCTTTTCCACAGAGCCTTTTTATTTTGTAAACGAAGGGCCGTGGTATAAAGAAATGATCCCAGCACCAGTCCGTTCACTACAATAAAAATGTCTATTGCTGTCATGTATTATTTAACCGTGCCAGTATAGCTAATCCTTTTTTTAGCGCAAGGTTCGCAGGATCTTTTCCATTTTATCCCGCCCCTCCAGCTTTGTTCTTTTTAAAAGGCTAAGTTGTTGTTTTTCTTCAGGTGTTTGAATTCTAATTTGTTCCAACCTGGAAACTTCCTTATCTAACTCCAGATGTTTTGAATAAAGGTGATCGAGTTCGTAGTTTGATTCTCGATGCTTTTCGATTAACTCCAAGTCTCTATTTTCCAAGGAATCTCCTAAGCTAATGGTGTCTTTTTACGATATGTCCGTGATCACAGAGTTATAAAGTATCGATCAGTTTCATAAAATCCCTTTCATAAGCGTCTCGTTGTTTCATCAACGCTTCTTTTTCCTTTCCGCACAGGTTAAAATAGAATTTAATCTTCGGTTCGGTTCCGGATGGTCTGGCAGTGATACGACTGCCATCCTCCATAAAGAAAGCTAAGACATTCGACTGAGGCAGACTAATTGTACCAACGGCTTCACCGCTTTGACAATCAATAGTTTTTCCTTGCTGGTAATCCTTGATTGTCTTCACGCTTATCCCTGCTATCGTTTTTGGTGGTGAATTCCTCAAACCAGCCATAATCTCCTTTATCTTTTCCGCTCCGGCTTTCCCCGGGATCACCTTATTAATCAGAGAATCCGTATGATGTCCCAACTCTTGATGGATCTCATTGAGTCGATCTATGGGTGTCTTCCCTTGAGCGTAAAGGGCGGCTGATAACTCAGCAAAAATCATAGAGGCCATCACGGCGTCTTTATCTCTCACAAAAGTATCAAAACAATAGCCATGGCTCTCTTCCATACCAAAAATAAATGTCCCGGACTGGTTGGCTTCCATCTCTCTTGCAAGTGAGAAAATATACTTAAACCCCGTTAGAGTTTCCTCTGTTTTGACACCAAATTGATCCGCGATCTTCTGCCCCAAGGTCGAGCTCACTATGGTTGTTATATATACACCATCATCAGGTAGTTGGTTATTCTCCCTCAGTTTATGAAGATAGTAATCCAATAGCAATTGGCCAATTTGATTGCCGTTTATTTTCTCCCAAGCCCCCTTATGGCGGACCATAACACCAATGCGATCCGCATCCGGATCAGAGGCGACGATTAATTTATCCGATTCATCGGCACACTGAACCGCTAACTCCAACGCAGATACCTCTTCCGGGTTGGGAAATTTTACGGTTGGGAAATCGCCATTGGGCATCTCCTGTTCCCGGACGACACGGACATTTTCGAAGCCTCGTTTTTTTAAAACCGCTCGAACGGGGATATTACCGGCTCCGTGTAAGGGGGTATAAACCATACCAAAATCTTTATTAACGGATTCATCAGCAAAAGAAAGGTCGGTGACTTTCTGGTAATACCCTTGCTCCAATGACACATCGATTATTTTAATGAGTTTTTTATTGAGTCCGGATTGATAGTCGATATACTTAATCGCGTCAAAATCTTGAATATTCTTAACTTTTTCCGTGATTCCGACATCATGGGGAGGAGTAACCTGGCAGCCATCACTCCAATATACTTTATACCCGTTGTATATAGCGGGATTATGACTGGCGGTGATAACAATACCGGCGGTAGCTTGTAATTCACGAACAGCATATGATAACAGCGGTGTCGGTCTTAAGTTGGCAAAAATATGGACCTCAATATCATTCGCGGCTAAAACACATGCCGCTTCCCTGGCAAAGGTATCCGAAAAATTGCGGCTGTCAAAAGCAATGGCAACACTCGGTTTTTTATATGTATCCCGCGCGTTCTCATTAATATAATCGGCCATGCCTTGTGTGGCGAGATGAATGGTATATATATTCATACGATTAGACCCAGCACCAATAATTCCGCGCATCCCACCCGTACCAAATTCCAAATCTTTATAAAAACGATCAATTAATTCCTCTTCCTTTTCTTGATCGATTAAAGATTGGATTTCCGCTCTGAAACCCGCGTCAAATGCCGTGTTATTAGCCCATTCGGTAGCTGTTTGTAATATCCTTTTATACATAGGTTTTCCTTGTGAAAATGGTTATAGTTCAGACCAATCGTCTTAGAAAATAAGCAATAAAAAACAATTCAGCCCTCCCAATTGTAAATCTGAAATTTAATACTAAAATTATTCTAAACCAAGCGACTTAGATTAATCAACCACCTTATGATTTACATTAATCTTGCAAAGCCTGTGAAACTGGTTACTCACACCATGCTTCTTTCATGACGTTGAAAATATTTAAACATGAATACTACCGTCTTTTTTTAAATTGCCATGCCTGAAGGGTACGCCAAATAAGGTAGTGTGATATTTATTGTGTAAACGAGATATAGTCAAATGTTGTGTTCAAAAAAGTTAAGCAGCAATATCCCTTT
>CAZJUM010000234.1:0-3233 GCA_964549175.1 uncultured Pseudomonadota bacterium
ATAGCTCTTCGAGACTATGGAGCCACCAGAGAGAAATTAGCTGAACAGTTACCTACTTTTTACCATTAATATCCGTCCATTTAAGTCAGGTGATCACTGGCGTTACCATAATTTCCAATTACATACCGCCATTGATCACGTCCCCCGCAAAAACAGCTCATCGTTTTGATGACGAAATGAGATATAATAGTTCATCTAATTCTTCCAAACACCCATGAACATCAGCGACTATAATTTTTCTTTTAATCACTGCTCCCGCTTTTAAATAAACCGACCTGGTTACCTGAGAGATATAAAAACCAACTTATATTTACAACCAGAGGATCAGCCATCATACACCCTTGTCATTATACATCGATACGACTATCCTCACAGACTGGTTTTTATTTATAAAAGTTATTCATGGAATACTATTATTAAATATTCTTTTTGGCGGCGATTAAATCGCTTAAATAAAATCTTATAATCAAATCTCGAAATTTCATAATCAAAGAAACAATTATGGGAACCAATTTATTTGTCATTCGATACTCGGAAATCGCCACAAAAGGCGGAAACCGAAATTGGTTTGAAGATATGCTATTAAGAAATATCCACCAGCACCTGTCCCGTATCGGAAAGCATAAAATCACCAAAGTATATGGGCGCATTATCATTGAATCATCGTCCGATACCGAATCCATAAAAAACACTCTTTTATATATACCGGGAGTCGCCAATTTCAGCATCGCCCAAGCCGCAGACCACACTATTGAAAAAATATCAAAAAAGGCAGCGGAACTCATGGGATCTTATCTTAAAAATACTTTGCGGAATAAATTCAGATTCAAGGTAGAGTCCCAAAGAAGTGATAAACAGTTTCCAATGAATTCGATTGAGATTTCACGGCAAATCGGAAGGGATATGCTACAGCTATTTTCTCAGCTTAAAGTGGATTTGCACACACCTCAAATTGAGTTAGGGATTGAAATATGGCAGAAAAATCGCTCCATCATTTACCTAGAGAAAATCCAAGGCCAAGGTGGCCTGCCCACTGGCACAGCGGGAACTGCGATCTCTTTTTTAAGTGGTGGCATTGACAGTCCCGTTTCAAGCTGGTTCATGATGAAACGGGGCTGTAAAATAGTTTACTTACACTTTCATTCCTATCCGTTTACAGGGGAGCAAAGTCGTCAAAAAGTGATCGACTTGGTCAATCACCTCAGCCGATTTCAAGCGCAATCAACTTTATTGATCGTGCCATTCACCGATGTTCAAAAAGCAATACGGGAAAACTGCAAAGAATCATTTCGCACAATATTATATCGCCGGTTTATGTACCATGTGGCCAATGCTATCCGAAGGAAACACAAAGCACTCGCGTACGTCACGGGAGAAGCCCTTGGCCAGGTCGCGTCCCAAACCATGGAAAACATAGAGTGTACCGAAAACGCGGCAACTCTCCCGGTATTACGGCCCTTAATCGGAATGGATAAGGCGGAAATCGTGGGGTGGTCAAAAAAAATCGGCACCTTCCCAATCAGTATTCGACCGTTCCCTGACTGCTGCACTGTCTTTCAGTCTAAAAAACCAGAGATACACGGTAATGTGGAATTGATTAAAGAAGAGGAGCTTAAAGTCAACAAAGGGGATCTGATTGATTCCTGCGTTTCAAATATCGAGGCTGTCCATTTTGAAACACAGGTTCAGGAGAGCTTTTGGGAAGAGTAGTATTTTCCAGACCTTATATGAAAATAAGGGTTTTTAGGCTATAGCTTATTACGCATGGCTTTGCTGCATTTCCTAAAAAAATAATTATTTATATCAGTATATTATATCTTTTTTATTAAACGGATGTTCCCCCTAAAATGTGAGTAACATATTGATAGATTTAGCGGAAACTCACTTCAACGGTTTTATCGAAAATCATTTTTCAGGACCGACTAAATATTAGCATGCGACATAGAATAATTTCACCGGTATTTAGAAATCAGTCATTCTGATTGATCTCTTCAGCACAAACAATTAGATCTTTTATTGGAAATAGGTGACAGTATTGTAGTTTCTTGAAAAAGAAAATCCCTAGCCATATTTCTGATTTTCACACACTCTTTTCCCCAATAAATCTATGGCGGGTGTTCTTTATTCTATCGGTGCCGCACTTTTCTGGTCTATTGCTGTTATCCTATTCCGAAAAAGCGGTGATAGTATGTCGCCAATTCCACTCAATCTATTCAAATGTCTTGTCTCGCTTCTATTGCTCATCCCAACGCTGTTAATTATGGGCGTTCCTTTTTTTCCGGATTGCCCGATCAATGATTGGTGGAAACTCGCTCTATCCGGTATTATTGGAATTACATTGGCTGATGTATTGTTTTTTGCCTCATTGAACCGCCTTGGCGCAGGTCTTTCGGCAATTGTCAGTTGTTTTTATCTGCCTACCGTCATTATCTTGTCTTATCTGTTTTTGGGGGAGCGCCTGGGCACTAAAGGTCTACTTGGTGGCGGATTTGTTTTATCGGCGTTATTTGTTTCAGCCGCTCGTGGAAAAGCCGTTGATATCGAAAAGAAAGATCTTGGCATCGGTTTGATATATGGATTTTTAGGAACTCTGGGATTGGTAATCGGAATACTGATCGTTAAAGATGTCCTCAACCGGTCAGATGTCGTTTGGGCCACCACGGTCCGTTTAGCGTGTGCATCTATCGGTATGGTGATCATGCTGCTTTTTCATCAGAAAAGGAAACAATTTCTCCGGAAAATGGCTCCATCTGATTCTTGGGAATGGGCGGTTCCGGGCTCTATTATGGGTAACTATTTTGCTTTATTATGCTGGTTGGCGGGAATGAAATATACACTCGTCAGCCTCGCAGCGATATTAAATCAGCTTTCCGCTATCATGATATTTATCCTGGCCGCGATTTTTTTAAAGGAAAGTATTACTTTAAATCGCTTGGCTTCTATCGGGCTGGCTTTTATTGGAGCTGTCATTGCCGTATATAATTGAATTACGTGCTTTATTGCCGAGGTGTTCCCACCAAGAGGACTAATAACAAAAAGAAGAAAGGAGAGGGTAACAGGAAAAACGGGAAAAAATACCTGGCTTGGCTTACCCAGAGGCCGTTAAATGAAAGATAGCTAAGCCACTGGCTTTGCCAGTGAGACTGTTAAGGTTTGACCCTTGGATTTAATATGTTTGACTAAAGTTTGACAGTGATTCAGGAGTTTTTCCATTTTTTACGTGTAAGATACTG
>CAZJUM010000235.1:0-3211 GCA_964549175.1 uncultured Pseudomonadota bacterium
AAAAATAGATTCTAAGCACATACAGAACAAAAAAATCCGCTTTTAAAGCCCACGGGGGCTCCGTAATGGCGTAGCCTTGCGGAGTCTTAAGGTAAAATCATACAGGCTCCATAGCTCTTCGAGACTATGGAGCCACCAGAGAGAAATTAGCTGAACAGTTACGAAAATTCAATGAACGCGGATTTTCATGGTTTAGTGTCTGAACGAAAAACATCTTCTCTATGTAATCCGATCATAAAATACGGCAGGTATTTCCCTGTTTTTGTGTAACGAAATATAAAATTGCCTTGCGGATATCCGCTTTGGAAATTCCGGCTATGATGTCACTTGACCACTAATTGAAAATGGTAATATTGTATAATTACCGCCTAAAAATAACCCAAATTCCCGTAGAATCAGTTGAAGATCATACAAGCACTTAAACTTAATCACCAGCGCCGCGACATAATTTCTCTTGTTGGTGCTGGTGGAAAGACAACGTTGATGTTTCAATTGGCTCGTGAACTCCGAGCGATTTACCGACGTATTCTTGTAACCACAACAACCCACATTCACGTTCCTGAAAAGGATCAATGTGATCGGTGTTTACTATTTGATCAACTTCATAAAAGTACAAATGGTCTTTGCGGTATAACTGCCGTCGGATATCAGGAACTGCAACCTGAGAACAAATATACAGGTCTTGAATTTTACCAGTTGGCCAAACTAAAAAATCGATTTGATTGTATTTTGATTGAATCAGACGGGGCCGCAGGAAAATCAATTAAGACACCTTCAAAGCATGAACCTGTAATTTGGCCGGAGACAAGTATATTAATTGGCGTAACAGGGTTCAGCGCTTTCGAGAAGCCGATTGATTTCGATATTGTGCATCGTCCCGGGTGTTTTGCGGCATTTGCTAATAAGCAAGTGGGAGAAAAAACTGACCATTCAGTAATTGCCCATCTGATTGATTCGCCGAAAGGGTTATTCAAAAATACTCCGGATGGTTGTAAAACTGTGTGGGTCATTAATCAGGTAGATTCATCAGAACAACGGGTGAAAGCCGAAGGGTTTGTTAAGTATGTATTGAATTTCACCCGTCGACCAGATCGTGTGATTATACGTGGAAACCAAAACCCTCTCAAGGTTTTAGGGTAAGGGTTGCGCTTTTTTTTAGATTTAATGCTGTGTGACAAGTATCTCGGCGATTCCTTTTTCCGTTTTTTGGCGACACAGCGATTTATGTATTATTAGTGGGAGAAATGTGGGAATGAATATTTTTCAAGAAGCGGCCAAGTTATTAAGCAAGAACATCTCTTTTGCGATGACCACCATCACTGAATCCAAGGGATCGACTCCCAGACATATCGCTAAGATGATTGTGAAACCGGATGGCAGTATTATCGGAACTATCGGCGGAGGGCTATCTGAAGCATATATCATTGAAGAAGCGGTTAAAGCGATTAAGGAAAAGAAATCCCGCTCAGTCGAATACGTCTTGAATCGCAATGCGAAAGAAGGTCTTGCAATGGATTGCGGAGGCAAATTATCGGTTTTTATAGAATACATCAGTTCCCATCCCAAACTGGTTTTGGTCGGTGGTGGTCACGTCGGTTATGCCATCGCTAAAGCAGCCGATTGCATAGATTTTAACATAACAATCGTTGAAAATCGCGAGGAATTTGCTAATCAAGTGCGTTTCCCATTTGTCGATAGTATAATTCACCATGCTGATTTGAACAAAGCTTTAGACCAGTTGGAAGTCAACAATTGTACATATATTGTTTTAGTTACAGGGAGCAATGATGAGCTGGCTCTTCGTAGTTTAATTAAACATGACCCCGCTTATATCGGAATGATGGGAAGTCGTAGAAAAGTGGCTTCTGCCATTGGAAATTTGAAGAAGGAGGGCTTTCCCATAGAAAAATTGGACAAGGTCTATGCACCGATAGGTTTGGATTTGGGTGCTGAAACGCCGGAAGAACTCGCGATCAGTATTTTATCCGAAATCATGATGGTGAAAGCTGGTAAAGACGGAAGTTCGCTGGGTGTTAAAGCAAAAGATATCATTTTGATACGAGGAGGAGGTGATCTGGCTACGGGAGTAGCACATCGATTGTTCACCTGCGGTTTTCAAGTCGCGATATTGGAGACTGAGCACCCGACCGTAATTCGTCGAACGGTATCTTTTGCGCAGGCGGTTTATGACGGCGTTACGATAGTCGAAGGTGTAACTGCCCGAAAAGCTGAAGTTTTGGCGGACGCGCAAGATATTTTGCGAAATGGCGAAATCCCTGTCATCATTGATAAGAAAG
This sequence comes from uncultured Pseudomonadota bacterium, assembly GCA_964549175.1. Lineage (GTDB taxonomy): Bacteria > SAR324 > SAR324 > XYD2-FULL-50-16 > XYD2-FULL-50-16 > CAZJUM01. Next base: position 2,298 of record CAZJUM010000235.1, read on the forward strand.
GGAGTTCCATTGCGAGTTTGAAACCGCGTGCGGTGGTTGACGCTATTTTGGGAAAAAAGAACTTGGGGACCCATCGTAAAATGGCTCCGATTGTAATTGGACTTGGTCCTGGGTTTGAAGCCGAAAAAGATGTGGATGCGGTGGTTGAAACCAATCGAGGTCATTATTTGGGACGCGTAATATTTTCCGGACAGGCCGAACCCAATACCAACACGCCAGGCCCCATAGAAGGATATTCTACAGAACGATTGATTCGAGCGTGTTGTGATGGTGAGTTTAAAGCTGTGAAAGATATTGGTGACCGTATTCTTGAAGGAGAAACGCTGGCCACCATCGACGGAAAAGAAGTGAATGCCTCAATAAGTGGGATCATCAGAGGTTTGATTCAACCCGGAAGCAAGGTGTCAGAAGGGATGAAAATCGGTGATATCGATCCCAGGGATGTATCAGAATATTGTGATACCATATCCGATAAAGCCAAAGCGATAGGCGGGGGCGTATTGGAAGCTTATCTTGCGCTGATAAAATCGCAAAGATAGTAACATTTCGATTTCCGGCATGACTCCCCACCGAAAAGTCGGCTCCAAGTTTTCGTGGGAAATTCGAGTCGTTATAGCGCACGAAAATTTTAAAACTCATCCCAACGTAGGGCAAAAAGGCCCCTAAATTTTCCCATTTTTGATTAATTCGGACTTTTCGAAGTGGGCTCAACATTAATTAATACCTGGCCGAAAAGTACCTTTTTCTGGAAACCCGATCATAATTTTCGATAATTGTTTTCAGGCTATCAGTGAAATAGAACTAAAATTACCCTTCGATTATTAGAGCATGCTTCTACTCAGCGGTTTTCATAAACGCAAGGTAACTGTTCAGCTAATTTCTCTCTGGTGGCTCCATAGTCTCGAAGAGCTATG
>CAZJUM010000236.1:0-3199 GCA_964549175.1 uncultured Pseudomonadota bacterium
TCCGCAAGGCTACGCCATTATGGAGCCACCATGGGCTTTAAAAGCGGATTTTTTTGTTCTGTATGTGCTTAGAATCTATTTTTATTTTTCAGCTCTCCAGGGGTTCGCGAAAAAAAATCCCTATAAAGGCTTTTTATCGTCCGTTGTGATACCAAATCTCTGTAGACTGTCTAATGTAGGCGGATTAACAAAAATCCGTCAAAAACCTTGTCAAGTAAAAAATGAACTTTTTTGCACTTTTTTAATAAGTTCTGAATAGATACATAAATTCAAACAATTAATCACAAAAACCATGAGTTTCCGCTAGACAATTGGCACTTAAGTTTTCAGAATCCTCTTTAGCTGTTTGTTCGAACGCATCACGCGTTTTGGCACTAAGCTTTCGATTTGGTAAAGAAAACGGAATAAGTGCCCCTGCCGGCAACTCGTACACAAAGTCATCGTTCAAGTAACTATCTTTGACCCAAAATATCACACCATTAATTTCGCGATTGCTAGAACCATCCGATAGACTCCATGACTGAAAAATCATTTCGCTCCGGTTTTGTGATCCTACTCGGCAGACCTAATGTCGGCAAATCAACACTATTGAATCAATTAATCGGACAACAAATTTCCATCACGGCCAATAAACCTCAGACCACACGGAATAATATCAGAGGAATTATTACCAAAGATAATTATCAAGCCATTATTCTCGATACTCCGGGAGTGCATTTACCGCGGAATGAACTGCATCGCAGAATCGTCAGCTATGCCACTCAATCCATAGAAGATAGCGACATGGTGTTCTTTTTAACGGAAACGCTTCGACCCAATCACGATAAGCTGCCAAAGGACGATCAATTGGTTCTGGATCATATTAAAAAAAGTGATCAGAAAGTCATTTTGATCATCAACAAGATAGACCTCTGCAAAAAGGAACGATTGTTAAAAACCATCGAAGTGTTCAACCAAGCATTTCCTTTTAGCGAGACCGTTCCTATCAGTGCTTCGCAAAATAAAGGAACCGATGTTTTATTGAGTTTCTTAGCTCGTTTTCTGCCTGAAGGAATCGCCTACTTTCCCGAGGATCAAATGACAGACACGCCCGAGCGGGTGATTATTGGAGAGTTCGTCAGGGAACAACTGATGCGCCTTTGCTTTCAAGAAATCCCTTATGGCACCGCTGTTTTAGTGGAAAAGTTTGAGGAAAAAGAAAAGGTGATTAATATCTATGCTACAATTTATATCGAGAAAGATTCTCATAAAAAAATCATTATTGGTAAAAAGGGCAGCATGCTCAAAAAGGTGGGACAAAATTCTCGCGCTAAGATGGAACGAATGCTCGGGGAAAAAGTTTTTTTATCACTTCATATAAAAATCAGCAAAAACTGGTTGAACAATCCCCAAAAGCTTACGGAATTCGGTTATTCTAAATTGTAACAATGATATTGGAATATCTTTGCTCAATCAGATAGCTAAACATATTCTCACAAACGTTCTCAACGATCAAAGTTCGAAATGAGGAAAATCTCCCCATAAACTCTTCTTTATTGTTTTTGAGTTTTAAAATGACAAACCGAACCGCGAAATATAAGGCACGGCCCAGCATAACATATGATGATTGATTCGGTTCTATTCATTGCCACTTATGAATCTCCTTAAAAATTTTTGGTTGAAAACTGCTCAACCTACCTGAATCACCTGACTCCACTCCTCCATGTTCTTTTCATAAAGAAAACGACTCCCTAATGTGTGATACGCGTTCTCCCCTAGTGTTCGAATCAAGTCTTCATTTTCTATTAACCTCAACATTTTGGTTGCCATCTCACTGACATCAAATGGCGTGACCAATAATCCGTTATAACCATCAACGACCATTTCCGGCATACTACTGGTGTCAAAACAAATAACAGGCTTTTTATATGAGAAGGCTTCCAAAATAGCGTGAGTTGATCCCTCGAAAAGTGATGAGAATAAAAAAATGTCTATTTGCCGGAAAAAACTATTGATATTTTCAACATGCCCCAGAAACTCAATTTCATTCAATTTTTGTTTTTTGACAAAGGCTTTAAGCTCTTCCTCTTGTTCTCCGGCTCCGGCTATTAGCACTTTAAAAGGAATATTGATCATCTTCTTCAGCTCAACGATGGCTTTTAAAAGATAAATGTATCCTTTTTGTTTACTCAGTCGGGCTAAATCCCCAATCACTATGGGCGCTGTAATTTCCTTTTGATAAGCGCTGTTTTTATCCAATACGCTCTTTTTTATCCCGTTATAAATCACTCTTTTTTTACACCGATAAACAAAATCGGGAGTTGTCTCCATAACCGTCATAACCTCCCTGGAAATGGCAACAATTTCATCAACCCCAAAATTAAAAGCCATTTTATATGATCGCTTAGGTTTTAACGGAAGAGGCATACCGCTTCTATATATTACCTTGGAAATTCCTGAAATTTTGGCAATGATCGCGATATTTCTCACATCGACCACAGAGTTTAAAACCATTATATCAAATCTGTTTTTTCTAAACGCCAAATAAAGTGATAACAATTTTAACGGAGAATAATAAGAAAATTTACTGAAGTTAAAATAGAGGAGCTTGATCTTTGTGTTTTCCAGTTTACGGGACAAAAGCGAATCAGGAGAAGTTAATACGGTAACATCGTGACCTTTTAAAGCAAAAAAGAGGGCCGCCTCATAATGCCACTTTTCCCCGCCTCCCCAGATTTTATAAGTATTAACCAACACAATACGCATTTAAATCACCTCAACAAATCAAAACTGACAACCCAATATTAATGCTCAAGTTTCGAATTCAAAAAATAAGGTTAACATACTGAAATAGCGTGCGATTTCCCTGAAAAAGGAAGTCAATACAGCATTGTCGGCAAATGACAGTTGGTTAATCGCAACATTTTGTTATTACGGATGAATACTGCCAGGAGCGATCGTTTCTATCAAGTATATCCTGCCCTCCCGGAATATTGTAACGAGGAATTGGATGTAACACACTAAAACTAAAGAAATAAGGTTATTTAGTCGACCATAAAAAATAGTTTAACATATTGATATAATTAAAATTAATTCTATTTTTGAGTTGCTATTTCGATCAGGTTTTGATAGTAATAAGCTCATTAACTGGTCGAAATTGTCAATTTTTTTGTAACTGTTCAGCTAATTTCTCTCTGGTGGCTCCATAGTCTCGAAGAGC
>CAZJUM010000237.1:0-3095 GCA_964549175.1 uncultured Pseudomonadota bacterium
TCTGGCTTTTTTATAATCGACGATTTTACTACCAAGGATATCTTCCGCCTTCTTCAATATCTCGTTCGGATCTTGAGATCGCAGGAACTGATTTAACTTAAGGAAAATTGTCATCGGGTTTGTCCGACAGATACTTGTCCTTAATCCGGTCAATAATGAAAAAACGGTCATTCATCTGATCAAGTAGATCGAGAAAATCCCGGCAATCCTCTTCTTCCCTGAATATTTCGGATTTATTATTTCCCCGTGAAAGAATATGATAGTAAGCGCCGTCAAACTCAATTCTCAATGGTCTTGCCATAACCTTAAACTATATGAGTGGATTTTACCTGTCAATAGTTATAACAATAATCAAGGTGTGACCCCATTACCTATCGTTCTTAAAGGATTTCCTTTCTTCCCTGGAATAGTGGAATAGTGTCGATCCGAGAAAAAGTGTCCGCAATATTTACAATATACGGAGTACAATTCTTTCAGTAATTTTCCATTTTCAGGCAGGTATCTTATTTTATTGCCAAATCCAAATATACGCTCAATCCCACCCGACACGGCACAAGGAAAATATCCAAATGGTGTTAGCCCAATTCCGCAATATTGAGAAATCCAGCATCCTTTGGAAAAATCTTCTGTTTGCCAATCGGTTAGATCGATAGGAGCGGAATTAAAAGGTTCAAAGTAATGATTATATTCTGAGTTCTTGTATGAATTTTCATGGCGCCAATAGTTGGGTAATAGTTTTAAGATATCTTTTGTTTTGCGACTGTAGCCATTACTAATAACCCTTAGTTCAGTAGAGGGAGAATTTCTTTTAAACCAAGAGTCAAGTGTCGTTACAATTTCTAAAAACTGAGGATGTAAGGTAGGTTCTCCGCCTAGAACACGGATACTTTCCCACTTGTGACCCAATTCATCCGTCTGATAAAGAAAGTCTTCTATTGTCTGAGTCGGCATATATAGGGCTTCGGGGGCATGCGAGCAAGAACGATCACAACCGACGCAATTAAGATTGCAGATGTATGTAATATCAATCTCAATTCGTTTCATATTAGGCGAATATGCAGTTGATCGTTTTACTGTATCAATTCTAGCATTAGTATAATATTCGATTATTTGATCCTTTTTTTCTCGAATATGGTTGGTATTGGGAGTGCTTCTCTCATGGAAATAAAGATATTCTTCCATCGCCAGTTTTTTATGAGCCATTTTAACCATCGGTATCATCATTGCGTATTCGTCACAATATTCAATCCACTTCCCATCAATTTGAAACTGCTCTTTCGTTAGTTTTGAAAACAAACGGTATCGAAAACTTCTAAGGTGAATCCAAACATTTCCTGCATCCGGTTTGTCAAGATCGCCAAATCGAACCTCATATCTTTTCAAAGGTTTATCCGGTCGAAACATACCACCGAGAATAATCTCAAAACCTTTTATATATTGAGTATGTATTTGCTCCAATACTTTGTCATGAATGAAGCAATCATCCATATCTAAAATAATGATAAGTGATTCCGGATTAGCGCATAATTCATTGAGTAATTCCCATTCATTTCTTGTTTTCCCATGTTTGATTTTCCTATTTACCAAAGTGACTTGATTTTTGTGTTCCGATACCACTTCAATTAAATAGCGTTGTACGTCGTGATTCGAGGCATCGTCGACAATGATAGCTCCCCAATTTGTATTTTTTTGTGTGAAGAGGGAGTTCAAGCATCTCTCGATCTTGGATAGACTGGTATCTCTTTCCATAATGAAAACGATCAATTCTTCATTTCTAACAGAGTAAGACCAATCTTTTTTTTGGCCGACTACATCCCAGTTATCGTATTGTATTTCAGGAAGCCGGTCTTGCTCCACAAGATCGTACAAAAGCAAATGAAAATCGATATCAGTTTTATAAGTATTCGGAGGGTGAATATAGAAGCTCTTTGGGCTACCTCCCCGAGTGCTTTTCCATCCGTTTTGTTTTTGATAGCACTCGACCGAACGATACCAGGTCATATCTAAACAACCATTACTTACTGAATTTGGAAAAGGTTTTTGTCTTTTAAGGCGTTTTAAATCTAATAAACCAAATCTTACTTCCGGTGTGAATCCACCCTTCGGAGCACTATATTTTTTAAATTTGGATTTCAAAGCGTGTGGTATGTTGAAGCCGACACTGAAAACATTCTTCTCTTTGATTACCTTCAACATTTCTTGAAGGTAATCATGTTTATAGGATCGGCGGCAGATTAAAACATCGATATCAAGTTGCAGTACATATCGTGTAGTGATTTTCTCAAATGCCCAGAGTTGGGAAAAGATAGGAACACCTTCAACAGAATGTGTTTCCTTTGATCGAATGCCAAACCAGCATTCATAGACATTTTCAATTAACTGGCTCTCTTGATTGGTGGGAGCAATTAAAAACCGATCAATTCTGGAGTTTTTCAATAGTGTACGACCAGTGTTAATAATCTTGTCATAATCCCCACCATTGTGTTCTCTAAGAAAATCTCGCCTACGGGAATCTAGCAGCAAAACAACTTCATAATATTTGTGAGAACTGCATAACTGACCAATAATATGGTCGATTTGAATTTCAAATATCGGTGCGTCCATCGCACAACACTTAATGAGGAGGGTGACATCTTTGCTTTCTTTTTTTAATTGAATAAATGAAGAAAGTGGTTTCTTCTTTTGGCCTTCAATCCAAGAAGTTAATACGTTTTCATAAAAAGCTTCGAATCCCTGTAGTTTTTTTAACTCCTTTTCGTTGTCTCGAAACAATTTCGTATTTTGTTTTAACTCAATACTAGACCAATTTAATTTAAAGATCACATAAATCCGTGCGCACATATCCCTGAAATATTTGATCTTAAACGGTTTTATATCTCTGCCGATATCGTAGTAGAACAATTCGCCGTTCACCTTGCAGCAGTTGTAGTCAGCAAAATCAAGACAAACGATTCGATAAGTTAAACAATAGTGGATGAATTTTCGAACTGCCGTTTGAGTAAGTGTTTGCAAAGGTTTAATGACTTGATATCGATATATTGCAGAGTTATAGTTGATTCTTGTGTTTGAGAGTGAAGTGGCGTACCCCTTTGTTT
>CAZJUM010000238.1:0-3089 GCA_964549175.1 uncultured Pseudomonadota bacterium
AAAGGGATATTGCTGCTTAACTTTTTTGAACACAACATTTGACTATATCTCAAGGCTTTTTATCGTCCGTTATAGTACCAAATCTCTGTAGACTGTCTAATGGAGGCGGATTAACGAAAATCCGTCAAAACCTTGTCAAGTAAAAAATGAACTTTTTTGCACTTTTTTTAATAAGTTCTTAATAGATACCTTTTGGTTTCCCAAAGTATATGGGATGCTGATTTCAAAAGCAGCTAACCAGGTAAAAACTCAGTTTAACGCGGTTGTATCCGTGAAAAACCCGGCTTCGTGGCGGGTCTTTTTTTTAGGTAATACCGGTTGATTGAGGATTTCGCGAAGCACCGCCCCGGCATATTGAGATCGTCACATAATTTTGAAATGAGAACGATCACTTTTCGAACCGCGTCAAACATTAAGTTAATATCGGTCGGAAAACGGACATCGGTGAGCACAACAGAGAAATCGCATCCGGCGAAAAACTCCGCATCCGCTTATTTACCGACTGTTTGCCGCCCGTGTTCGACCAGCAATTGGTTAATTCCCTTTAAGACCTCGGGTTTAAGCAAGCTGATATTGTCCAGGAGCGTTTGAAGTCCGTGATCCAAACGGGTATAAAATACATTGCGATCCTAAAAGCATACGGGGAAACTGATCGCGAGAGTTCAGGTCAATTTTGATTTGTGAAATATCAATCACGCCAGGTTTTGATTGCTCACTCAATATTTTTCTCATAGCATGACATGTGAAGCTGAGAGGTTTCGGTGGGATAAAACCAACAGGGATATCGCCCATTGGTTTTGAAATGTTTTGGTTTATCAGTAAATTATACATTGACCGGAATCTATTTCCTCCTATAAACCGCAAATTCTACATCCGATTCAAAACCTTATTGATCTTCCTCAATCCTAATGATATCGGGAGCTAAAGTCTCCACGTGCAGACACTATTTAGTTAATTTAATAAAATCAATAGAGAGATTTAAAGTTGATTGAGTAGACTAAAACTCCATATTTTTACCTGATCATTTCGCGATTAGTGCCTTTTCAATTCAAATCATCTAAATCAATTCACAAAAGGATATTATGATACGTACGAGATTTGCTCCCAGTCCGACAGGTTTTATTCATATCGGTAATTTAAGAACAGCCTTGTTCGCATATTTAATTGCTAAAAAAAATAATGGAAAATTCATTCTTAGAATCGAAGACACTGATAGGGCAAGATCGGATACTTCTTTTCTTAAACAAATTTACAGCTCATTAGAAATGCTAGGAATAGATCCCGATGAAGGGCCCGCAAATCCGGGAAAATATGGACCATATATTCAATCAGAGAGAATAAAAATATACAAAAAATACATCAATCGTCTGGTAGACAAAGGTTTAGCATATCAATGCTTTTGTACTCCTGAAGAACTGCAAGAAAAACGAAAAAAACATGATAACTCAAAGGAATTACCATTTATGTATGATAGATCATGCAGAAGCCTCACTGAGAATGAAATAATTTCAAATATAAAGAACAAAGAAGCTTATGTTATACGGCAGAAGATGCCTACACGTGGCAGTATTAAACTCCGTGATATGGTATTTGGAGAAATCGAAATTGAAAACGCTCAACTTGATGATCAAGTACTATTTAAGTCAGATGGCTATCCGACATATAATTTCGCGAATGTAGTTGATGACCATTTAATGGACATTACACATATTGTGAGGGGATATGAGTATTTATCCTCAACTCCCAAATACCTCCATTTGTATGATTCTCTCGATTGGAAAGCACCAGAAACCATACATTTACCTCATATAATCCACGAGGATGGGAAAAAGATAAGTAAAAGGATGGGAGATTTTTCTTTTTCCGAGCTTACTGGCTCCGGTTATTTACCAGCCGCAATTGTAAACTATATTAGTTTATTAGGCTGGAATCCAGGTTGTGACAATGAGATTTTCTCAGTAAAGGAACTTGTCAATCAATTTTCTCCATCTAGGATCAAAAAATCCAATGCCGTATTTTCGCTTGATAAACTTAACTGGTTTAACAAATACTATATTCAAAAGATGGAATTCAGCGAGTTTCATGAAAAGGCGATTCAATTTTATTCTAATGATATTTTTAAAAAAATTAGCGACTTGGAATACCTAAGCAAAATTATCAAGGAAAGGATAACCACTTTTAGTGAAATTCCTAAATTAAGTTCGTTCCTGATCAGCAATGAAATTAAATTTAACATTTATGATTTCCGGGGTCCTAAAAGAAAACTATCCTTTCCAAAGTGTCAATCACTCTTGAGGACGGTACTGGAATCCTTAGGCAAGTTAAGTCGCTGGGAAAAGGATGAGCTATACAGCAATCTTAAGCAAACGGCAGTTAATGAAAATATTTCATTTAAAGACGCGGCTTGGACTGTAAGATATGCTTTGTCTGGTTTGAGGAACTCGCTAGGAAATGCGACTGATCTTCTTTATCTTTTAAAAGAACATGAAAGCATAGTGAGGATTGAAAAAGCTCTCAGTTTTTTAACTCAGTCGAAACAAGATCAAAAAGAGGAAAACATGCGTCCTTGATCTTTCCAAAATTTCTTTGATAACACGCTTCCGTCTCATTGGTCAGATCCTCTGTCATATGAGAGCTTTTGTCCGCATCGATTATCACCTCACAGGTCTGAAACGGTGAGTTGGGAAAAAAGCCGAATTCCGCCAATTTGGATCGACCAGGACAATTTTGACATTGTTAGGTGTCGAGACGCTTATGATCGATGTGATGATACTATTTCCCGGAACACTCTTACCGGAGCCGGTGATCCCCGCGATGAGGAGATGGGGAGTTCGGCCAGGTCGTGATTGATGGGTTGGAACTCCGCTTAAATTACCAAAACAAAAACCAATCACCAATGGAACTACCTTAAACGAAATATCGAGGAAAAAGATGTCGGTGCCTGTCAATATCAGCGGTGCTAAAGCTAAAAAGATAGTATCTATTCAGAACTTATTAAAAAAGTGCATTTTTTGCTTGACAAGGTTTTTGACGAATTTTTGTTAATCCGCCTACATGAGACAGTCTACAGAGATTTGGTATCATAACGG
>CAZJUM010000239.1:0-3083 GCA_964549175.1 uncultured Pseudomonadota bacterium
TCAAGTAAAAAATGAACTTTTTTGCACTTTTTAAATAAGCTCTGAATAGATACAACTTTTTAATAAAAAACAAACGATAGTGGCATGATTTTGTTTTTCTTGGCATATTTTTGTTGTTTGTTAAAAACACTTCAGATTTAATATGAGAAGTTGTGGAAGCAAAAACGATTTTCGATGGTATGTTTTCAGAGTAGGAGAAAATATGGCAACTCAAACAAAAACGATGTTGGTACCCGACATGACTTGTGCTTCTTGCGCATCTCAGGTTGAAAAAGCGGCACAGAAAACGCCCGGAGTTGAAAAGGTCAGCGTGAATTTAACCACCAAAAAACTGATGATTGCTTTTGATGACTCCGTGGGGAGTTTTGAGCAGATAACTGAAAGTATCATCAAAGCGGGGTATCGGGTTCGAATTCCTGACGAATTAAAAACAATGGAATATTTGGTGGAGGGGATGAGCTGCGCATCCTGTGTCAGCCGCGTGGAAAAAGGGTTAACAGACGCGGAAGGCGTGAAAAAAGCTACGGTTAACCTGACCACGGGAAAAGCGACCATTATGTATGATCCCGGCTTGGCCAAGTTAGGCAGAATCAAAAAATCCCTGGAAAAAGCCGGTTATCGTTTGCAGAATATCTCAGCCGACAACGCGAAGGATGAACAGGATGCTCGACACGCCAAAGAACTCAAAAAACAGAAGACTAAATTAATTATTGCCATTATCTTTACCATTCCGCTGGTATTTATCGCGATGGCAGAAATGGCGGGGATTTCATTGCCAGCGATGATCAGCCCTGAAACCAGCCCGTCGACCTTTGCGTTGACGCAGTTATTGCTGGTCATTCCCGTCATAATCGCGGGAATAAACTTTTACACCAAAGGATTTGCCGGGTTGTGGCGATTGAGTCCCAATATGGATTCTTTGATTGCTATGGGAACATCTTTTGCCGTGGGTTACAGTATATGGAACAGCTATCAGATATTTATCGGAAACACCGATTTGGCCATGTACCTTTATTATGAGACGGGTGGTGTCATCATCACATTGATCATGGTCGGCAAAACCATGGAGTCTATCAGTAAAGGAAGAGCTTCCGAAGCGATTAAGCAATTGATGAATCTTCAACCCAATATCGCCACGATTATTGAAAATGGTGTTGAAAAAGAGATTTCCATTGATGAGGTGGAAGTTGGTGATATTTTGATTGCCAAGCCGGGTGATAAAATAGCCGTCGACGGGGTACTTACCGATGGATCTACTTCCATTGATGAATCGATGTTAACCGGTGAAAGTATGCCAGTGAATAAAAAACACGGCGATGAGATATACGGTGCCAGTGTTAATCAAATCGGATATATCCATTACCGTGCCACCAAAGTGGGAAAGGATACGGCCATCGCGCGGATCATTCAGCTGGTGGAGGACGCCCAGAGTAATAAAGCACCCATTGCTCGAATGGCGGATGTTATTTCCGGTTATTTCGTACCGACCGTCATCGTTATCGCTGCTTTGGCTGCCGTTGTTTGGTATCTGGTCGGCATGCCAGTACCGTTTATATTGATGATCTTTATCTCGGTGATGGTAATCGCGTGCCCATGCGCCTTAGGACTGGCCACCCCCATTGCCGTTATGGTAGGAACCGGTCGCGGGGCATCGCTTGGGGTATTGATCAAAGGGGGTGAACCACTGGAAATCGCCGCTGGCATCAAAACAGTGGTATTCGATAAAACCGGAACGATTACGGAAGGAAAACCCAAAGTTACGGAAGTTATCGGTATCGGCGGCACTGAGACCGACAGGATCTTGGCCATTGTCGCGTCAATGGAGAAAAAGTCGGAACACGCGCTGGCATCCGCCTATATTGAGGCGTCAAAAGTAAAGCAATTGAAGGCTCTGCCAGTAAACGATTTTAAAGTGATTCCCGGGCATGGCATTACAGCGATAGTTGATTGCCATCAAGCTGTGTTTGGTAACTTAAAACTGATGACTCAAAAGGGTATTATAGCTGAGGAACGCCCTGTAGCCCATCGTCTCTCTTCAGAAGGACAAACCCCCAATTATCTGGCACTTGACGGAAGGTTGGTTGGTATTGTCTCTGTAGCGGACACAATTAAATATGATAGTCCGGCGGCTATCGCGCAGCTCCGGAAAAACCGGATTAAAACCGTGATGCTTACCGGTGACAATGAAAAAACGGCGCGGGCCATTGCCAAACAAGTAGGTATTGATGAGGTGGTCACCCAGGTATTGCCAGATCAAAAAGCGGAAAAAATTAAGATGCTTCAGCAACGAGGTAGAGTTGCCATGGTCGGTGATGGGATTAATGATGCCCCGGCGTTGGCATTGGCAGACTTGGGGATTGCTATTGGCTCGGGTACCGATGTGGCGATGGAATCCGCACAAGTTGTGCTGATGAAAAATAGTCTGACCGGTGTGGTAACGGCCATTGAACTCAGTAAGGCGACCTTAAGGAACATTAAACAGAACTTGTTTTGGGCCTTCGGATATAATGTAGCGGGTATCCCGGTTGCCGCGGGCGTTCTCTATGCCTTCGGCGGCCCGACCTTAAACCCTGTTTTTGCCGCGGCAGCTATGGCCATGAGTTCTGTATCCGTGATTTCAAACGCGTTGCGGCTTAAGAGCTTCGCACCCAAAACTCAATTTTTAAATTCATTAAGCCAAGGACCAATTTCAAAAGAGAAAGCGATGAAAAAAAGGGCTTTAAACCAATTGCATTAACCCCGGCAGAACCAGGTTGACCTTATTGAATTAGGAAAACTGTAACTATTCAGCTAATTTCTCTCTGGTGGCTCCATAGTCTCGAAGAGCTATCGAGCCTGCATGGTTTTACATTAAGGCTCCATAAGGCTACGCCATTATGGAGCTACCGGGGGGGAATGTTGGGGAAAAAGAGCTTTTTATCAAAAGAACAAATAAGACAGGTACTGCAAGCCACAGATATCGTTCACCTGGTTGGAACTTATGTTCATCTAAAGGCTTCTGGTAAAAATTCTCTGGTGACTCCATAGCCTCGAAGAGCTATGGAGTCTGTATGATTTTACCTTAAGACTCCGCAAGGCTACGC
>CAZJUM010000240.1:0-3067 GCA_964549175.1 uncultured Pseudomonadota bacterium
AACAAAGGGGTACGCCACTTCACTCTCAAACACAAGAATCAACTATAACTCGTGGATCAGTATGGTTTTTGCCGGGAAAAAAGTTACCTGATTATCTACTATTAACATCCTAAATTTGCCAATAATGCTTGTCATCCCCGCAGATGCGGGAATCCAATGCGTATTCCTATGATTGGAACCACACTGCTATCGTCATCCCCGCGGATGTGGGAATCCGGAAAACATCTGGTTTCTTAGGCTCTTATTGTTAGATTTCCACTTTCGCGGGAATGACAGGGTGATCAAAGAAAAAGGACTACGAATTGTACATAATTAGTAAAAGTTAAATAACTCAACTTTCCCAGTTGACATTTGGACTCGATGAATCAACAAAGTGAAGTCTGACACGGCTCCGGGTTAAGTATCCAATTGCTGATTCAATACTGCCTGATTGGTATGAATTCCCGTTCCCGCTGGAATTGCGGATAAATGAATTCAACCGATCAGGTTTTTTTTTGCGGAGTGTTTTAATGAAATTGAATAATACCCCGGTGGATATTCAGTCATCTTTATCGAATCAATCCCATCATTGGAAAGAAGTGATGGGCAAATACATCAATGATTCGGTTCAAAATGGGATAACAGCAGAAATAGTAAACAGTATTCAAAAAGAATTGAAGGGAACCTTGGCGGAAGCGAAATTGGCCTTGTTACCCATAGCGGCACTTTATGCGCGACCAATCATCTCGAACTTTTCGGTAGGCGCTTTATGTGAGGGGGTGAGCGGGAATTTCTATTTCGGTGCCAATATGGAATTCCAAAACACCAGCTTGGACTTTACCATTCACGCGGAACAGGCTTCCATTGTGAATGCCATGTCCAACGGAGAATCAGCCATTCGTTCATTTACGGTATCAGCACCTCCTTGTGGCTATTGTCTTCAGTTGATGAATGAATTGAAAGAGGCGTCAACTATTGATATTTTGTTATCAGGAAAACCGAATAGGAGTATTTCGGAATACCTACCTTGTGCTTTTGGTGCCAAAGATCTTGGCATTGACGGAGGATTGAGCCTTCAAAATAATCATAATCTGACTTTACACGATTCTTCTCAGAATGATCTTTTGGTTGAGCAGGCATTGATAGCCGCTAATTGTTCATATGCCCCGTACACGAAAAATTATGCCGGAATTGCGATTCGTTTGGATTCGGGTTTGATATTTAGAGGAAGCTATTTAGAATCAGCGGCATACAACACAAGTGTTTTACCGGTACTGTCCGCTGTGATCAATTTGATATTAAACGGACAATCAATGGATGCCATACCTGAAGTTGTTTTGATACAGCGGTCAAAGTCCCCAATTGACCTGGAGGAATCTACCCGTATTTTTCTAAACGCGCTGACGGATGATAAAACCGATTTGGGAGTGTACACCGCAATATAGCAAACGAAAGGAATTCTTAAATGCTTGGTTTGGCCAATTTTAAGAAGCGTACCAGTCTCGATATCCGATTAAATATAGAATACCATCCAAGCCAAAAGCAGAAATTGCTTGTTCAGCCGAATTTTTGACAATGGGTTTTGCGCGAAAAGCAATCCCTAAACCAGCCTTATTTAGCATTGGTAGGTCGTTGCCGCCATCTCCGACGGCAATCACCTGTTCAAGATTTATTTTTTCTTTTTGAGCGATCTCCTGCAGTAATTCCGCTTTTTTTTGCCCATCTATGATTTCACCTTTGACGTTCCCGGTAACTTTAGCTGCCTTGATTTCAAGTTGGTTGGCAAATACATAGTCAATTCCCAGTTTTTCTTTCAAGTAATTTCCAAAATAGGTGAATCCTCCTGAAAGGATAGCGGTCTTGAATCCTAAACGTTTTAATGTACTCACCAATCTTTCCGCCCCTTCAGTCAAAGGCAAATTCTCGGCGACAGAAGCAAGAACGGATTCATCCAATCCTTTTAGCAACTTGACCCGTTCCCTAAAACTTTCAGCAAAAACCATTTTACCTCGCATTGCTTTTTCCGTAATTTCCGATACTTCGACACCGGCGTTATTGGCTTTGGCTAATTCATCGATAACTTCCGTCTCAATTAAGGTGGAGTCCATGTCAAATACGACTAGTCGTCGATTACACCGATAGATATTATCTTCCTGAAAGGCGATATCAACACCTAAATAATAGGCCGCCGCGAGGAAGTCACTTGCCATTTGGTGACGATCCGCGGGAACTCCTCTTGCTGAAAACTCAACACAGGCGTTAATTGATCTGGAATCACCGTCAAGAGGCAATCGACCGGATAAACGGGTTATCTTATCGATGTTCAGATTGTGGCTGGCGATGATCTTGGAAATAGCAGCGATTTGCTTGGCTTCAATGGTCTTCGCTAATAATGTGATGATATTTCGACCTTTACCTTGTTCGCCAACCCACTGATGATAGTTGTTCTCATTAATGGGGGAAAACCTAATAGTGAGATTCAGCTCATGAGCGGCAAATAGAACATCTTTAATAACTGGTGACGATTCTGATTTCTTGGGAACCTCAATCAGTATACCCAGGGATAGAATATTGTGAATAACCGATTGGCCGATATCCAAAATATTAATGCTATGTTTTGCCAAAACTTGAGTGATGGCTGATGTAAGACCTGGTTTATCCGGTCCTGAAACTTTAATGATGATAATTTCTTTCATAAGGTATTAGCTCAGCTTGGAAATTGGGTTTGTCGATTGATGTAACTTTGGTTTTTCTTGTCACTATTTTTGACGTACTATTCTGAAATCATCGTTTATCAGGGGTTTTAGATCACCGGCATAATCTTTTTTCGTATGTGAGAGATGCTCTGACACTGGAGAAAAAGACAAGTCGCTCTGTTTACATCGCTCCTTTCTTCTGGTGTTTTTATGTTTGGGATATTTTGATTAGGACCGATTACAAGCGGATTAGCTTATCGCCAGGTGTTGAGTTCGCCTTCCCAAACCACCACTTTTTATAGTGCCATGCCCGTCGTTGGTCATATACATCAATAACATGAGTTATAGTTGATTCTTGTGTTTAAGAGTGAAGTGGCGTACCCCTTTGTTTA
>CAZJUM010000241.1:0-3042 GCA_964549175.1 uncultured Pseudomonadota bacterium
AGGAGCTGAAACAGTCCTTTGTTTAAGAGCATTAAATTACAGCGGCGATAGATGGCGACAAGTTTGGCAGAAAATAGCACGATACGGAGTGAAATAGCATCATATTACAACTATACCCTATCTCTGAAACAATGATGCCAGGTCTTCACCCAAGAATATATTAATCATTGAACCAATTTAAGCGATTAATATCCCCATGGTCTTGCCTATTCATTAGTGATTCGATTAAATAGGAAATATCCTAAACTTGTTCAAAATAATATACTTCACTTCGTCCGATTTTGTAGCCTTTTTATAAGATATGAGTTTTCAGTTTATATATATTGTTAAACCAATTAGAGCGTTAATCCTCATCAACCTCTTTTTCACGCAGCTCATCTGCTATCATGCAATACTTAACGCACAGACAGCTAGCCCTCAAGAGACTCAAAAACAGTTGCTGGCCTTAGTCGATAAGATAGAAAAAGAACTCAATCAAAGTCATTACCATACTGAAGTGGAAGACTATTTCAATGCGAGATCATCGATTGAATCCGCACTAGAAAACATAGATTTTTTACTCAAATTGTTTATGCCCCTGGCAGAACGACTAAAAACAATCCTAAGTGAGGAAAAGTCGATCAAGAACGAAACACAGAATCTAATCGATCAGTTTATTCCTTTTAAAAAAGCAGAAGTTGATAAGAAACGGGCACATTTAATTTCAAGGCAGTTGTCCAATCGAAACACGACACTTGAGATCGATCAGTTGATCAGCAATCAACTTGGACTATTATCTAATACCCCATCACAACAAGCCAACACGCCCAATCCACAAAAATCACTCGAAAAAACTCAAAATAAGTTACAACAAATTCAACAGCTGATGAAGGATGCGATAACATTGGAAAACCATGTTATCAATTGGTTAGAAGCATCAAATCTAGGTAAAGCGGTTTACGATGAGCGAAATGCGGTTCAGAAAATGGAAGAAGCACTAGAATTGCTTCAGCAGGAAAAGCAGTCAAAAAAAAATCAACAAAACAATCAACAGAATTCCAGTCAGTCAGATGGGGCACAAAAACAATCAGCATCTGAACAGAAAAAAGACTCCGGAAAAAGCAAAAAGATGTCTGTGGAGGAAGCGTTGAAGGAGCTAGCTCGTATTAACAAGGAAACAAAGGATGAGAAAAAAAAGCGTGAGGAAAAATATGGCGTTATTCAACAACCCGGACAAATCCCCGTGGAGAAGGATTGGTGATTGAATCGGAATACACTATGCCTCCAAGCACACTATTGTCAGGAATATACATGCACCTCCCCTTCTGCCGTAAGATTTGTCCGTTTTGCGGTTTTGCGGTTCTGAGAGATGATGAAAACAAGAAAAACACTTACTTAAAATTATTGGAACAAGAATTAGCTCTTCTAACCAAATCCAAACCATGCAACTTTGAGCAGCTTAAATCGATCTACATCGGTGGTGGTACACCCTCCCTATTCCCCATTACTCAACTGGATGGCTTAATGCGGATGATTAACCAATATGGTCCCAACCCTGCCAAACCACAGTGGTCAATCGAAGTTAACCCGGAAGATGTTACGCAAGATTATGCAAAATCACTTTTTGAATTAGGATTTCGGCGCGTAAGTGTCGGAGTGCAAAGTCTTAATTCACATTCCTTAAAAACACTTGGTCGCCCACATACCAATCAGCAGAGCATTGACGCCATCAATCACTTAAAAAGCGCCGGCTTTCAGAACATCAATTTAGATTTAATGTTTGCTTATCGGAATCAATCATTGTCAGGCTTATCGGAAGACTTAGAGCATTTTATCGATTATTCCCCAACGCACCTCTCCGTTTACAGTTTAACAATTGAACCAAAAACGAAGATCAACCGACAGAGTTCATGGAAGAGCTGGCAAACAAAGAATGAACATCTTATTGCCAACATGTATGAATTAATTGTGAATACATTAAAAGCAAACGGTTTTGAACAATATGAAGTCAGTAATTTTGCCCGATACGGTTACCAATCAGCGCAGAATTTAATTAACTGGACTGGAGAGAATTATTTAGGGATTGGTATAGGAGCTCAATCTCATATCAATGGTTCACGCTGGGGAAATGCAAGGCGATGGGCCGATTACAAACAGAAAATCGAAAGCGATCAATTACCCCATGTTTTTTTTGAAACGTTGGATGATTTTGAAAAACGAAATGAGTATCTAATGATCCAACTGAGGTTGAGCAAGGGCGTGGACAGACACTTCTTTAAGAGGCATTTCAAAATAGATATATTCAAAGCTTGTCAAAAGGAAATAAACACATTGAAAGCAAAAGGATTACTAACTGTAATAAGAGACCGAATTGTTTTAACAACAAAGGGTTTGTTGCTTGCGGATGAAATCGCTCTATATCTGACAAATCAACTTCCGGGCTAAAAGCCCTATGATTCCCCACCCCAAGTACTTTTGTAGCATCGTTTTCAGATCTTCGATTTTTACAAATGAAGTCATTCACTTTAAGATCAATACATCGCTCTTTAACACCTTTCATAGTTTTAGCAGTGAAGTAACCACAGGCGTTTCACCTTTCAACACCGCCTATTTTTTTAAAAAATCCTTCGCTTTACTCATCAGCTCCGCACGCTCTTCGGCTGACATATTCATCACTTTTTGCTTCAGATCATTCAAGGTCTTGGGGTCCATATCTTTCACTTTATCCATCGCAGCCTTAAACATGTTACTCTCGCTAGAATCAAAAGTGGGGTCATCTGCTTTTTTTTCTTGCTTTGCATAGAAAAGTACCTTCTCATTTCCGATTTCACTTAGAATACCTTTCTCTTTCAAGGATTTTAAAACATCAGACAATTTAAGCCCGTGTTTCTTACAAGCACTAAAAATAGTCTGAAACGGCAAGTTCACTTTTTTATCCGGATATCCGTTTTTCTTAATGGAATTTAAAATGCTTTTTTCAACTTTATTCATGGTATTTTAATGGCAAATTTCGGAGATATAGTCAAATGTTGTGTTCAAAAAAGTTAAGCAGCAATATCCCTT
>CAZJUM010000242.1:0-2961 GCA_964549175.1 uncultured Pseudomonadota bacterium
AGAAAGGGATATTGCTGCTTAACTTTTTTGAACACAACATTTGACTATATCTCCCCTTTTTTTGCGATCAACTTGAATGCATTAAAAACAAATTGTATGATTGCTTTTTTCATCAATGGTGATTTTTTGAGCGAAAGCGCTATCGTCGAACTTGATTAATTCAGGAAGATTACCAGCTATCCCTATTTTATCATTCATGATAATCAAAATTCCCTGGATTCCCTCAATCGGCATTATTTTTTCGATGGTGGGATTGATATCGTCTTCGCCCTTTACCCAATTACAAGCCTGAGTGGCTGCAGCATCTGCCAATGCGGCATCCGGAGCCAAAACGCTTGCCAGGTCGCAATTTCCAAAACTTAGAGAATGCCCCATTTTACTGGAAGAGGAACATACGGCTACCGGTAGTAAAGATGGGGAAACCTGAAACGCTATCCTTCCGGATAAGGGTGATTTTTGGGCATATATGCCAATAACAATCTCATTATTAGACGCCAGGTAAATATCCCCGCCATTTTCGACAATACTTTCCTCAGCTCCGTTTCGCAATGCCGCTTCCGCCGCAAACTGTGCCGTAATTCCCGCCACACAAGCCATTGGTCCGACCCCTACTTTCTTGGAGGCTGTGTGCATTCGTTTCGCGATTTCCGGTGCGTCAGGAAGGGGCTCAAGAGGATGTAAAGCCTTCAGGAATTCCGGATAGCGATTGATGTAATTAATAAGAATTTTACGCTGATTGCGTATAGTGGACTTGATTGCTTTGGGCTGGGAGGAGCATATTCTAAAATTTGCCCCTTCCAAAGCGTATTTCTCATACTTACGCATTTGAATTGTTTCTGTCATATAGAAAGAGCGAGGTACAAGCGCCATATGGGCAATTTTTGATACAACCCAAGCATTCGATGCAGATATCGCTATTGAACTCCACCTCCATCGTTTTTCGATCTTTTATAAATAAAGCATCAGTGGGGCAGTGAGAAATACAATTGCCGCAATGTGAGCATAAATCGCTATCCCATTGTAAACCTTTATTGGTCTCACTAACATGAATATCAAGGTCATTGATATATTTCAGCCCTTCCTGAATATCGCTTTTCTTTCCGATGAGGTCAAGAACCATATGACCTTCTTCTTCGGGCGTGATACGGGCTCTGATTAAATTGAGCGTTAGATCATAATATTTTATCAGTTCATTGACGATTGGTTTATCTGCTTCGGCTTTTGGAAAAACAAGAAGCACTCTTTTGGTTATCATGTCTATTGCCCCTTAATTTTTAGTGATTTCATACTTTGGATACGTGGTAGCGGTTGAATCGCTTGCCTCACCAAAAAATCACCATTAGCGATTTCATCTTTTAAAATATTGGCGATTTTAACGGCCTTGTGATAAGATGACAGGGCACTTACCTCTACTTTTTTGTCCTTGATGATTACTTCACCCGATTTTAATTGTTCGTAGTTTAGTCTGCAGATGACTTTTCCTGTTCGTTGGGGATAATCATGGCTGTAGTCGACTACGGGCGCTTTGATATCCCGATCTCTGATGCAGGTTTGTTTTAGAATTTCTTCGTTTAAAATTGGAATCGGAATCCCCACGCCAATCGATACGGATGTGCCATATCCTCTGAGACTCACTCCTCGAACGAATTCTGCGGACATTTCCTTCATATTTCCCGTAAGTGCCAGAGTTCCGGCCCCTTCCGTCGGAACGCCCTTCGTGTTGCGTTTGCATGTCGGGCTGTGTTGGGTTCCCTCCGCGTATACGTGTCCCTTGGCACCGGCCAGCCATACTTGGGTGCCTATTCCAATGGTTTTGTACTGCGGATCATTGAGTAGAGGCGAAAGCTGTCCGGCTGAACAATAAGTTAGGTTCTTCATGTTGGATTTGAGTTGCCCCAGATAAGTATATAAGGGCTTCTCTGAACAATTAATGGCGACATTGTAGTTTTGATAACAGTTTCGCGGGTTGACCATAATCGCTTGATTCAGATCTTTGATGGTGAAGTAAGTTCGAATTTCACGATTGGGATAGTCCTGGGTTCCGTAAGAAAGACCAAAAAGTTGGAGTTTATCACCTCGAATCAGTTTTTCCATAACATGGCCACCACCGAAACGAAATTCACCGGGAAAATACATATTGCCCGGGTCATTATGTTTTAACTGGGTGGCACCAATATACAGGTCTACGGCAGCAACTCCGGAATAAGCCAGCACATCTTCAATCCAGGCTTCTGTCATTCTGATTTTCGGTTTGCTATGACCAAAATTTAAAAAACACCCGGAAGAACACATGGGGCCAAATGTTGCGGTTGTTACAACATCCACTTCTTTGGCTGCTTGAGTAACGCCTTTTTTCTCAACATAATCGATTATCTCTTCTGCCGTCAGCACAACTGCTTTTTGGGCTTCGATTTTTTGATTGATTTGTTCATATGTTTTCATTCATCGGCTTTGTAAAGTGTCTTTCAAGAAAATTAGACCGAACACTGAAGATAAAAAACGATTGGTGTTATCCGCAAATTCAATCTGTGGAATTTAATTGGTTTTGAATATTATGATTGCGGCAGGAAGAAGGTGTTGACGTGCATGATCCGTTTATTGAAATCTTATGTTCGTAGCTTGTCTCTTTATTAGAATAAAGTAAAGAAAAAAGTAAAAATTTGTTAAATAATTAAATCTTTTAGTAAACAGAAGCAAAATATAGTAATAACAACAACCATTAGAGTTTAATATTTTTTAAATAGGAATAAAAAGTTTTTTAATCGTTTTCATTCGAAATCCCAGACGGTTTTTCAGTTTATAATCACGGAAAGACAAGTCGTAATAACTAAACAAATCACATCATTGGAAGAATTGTCTCGATCCTTGTTCGGTTGTTTGTCATTCAATGCGGTCATTAAATTCTACTGTATCTATTCAGAACTTATTAAAAAAGTGCAAAAAAGTTCATTTTTTACTTGA
>CAZJUM010000243.1:0-2945 GCA_964549175.1 uncultured Pseudomonadota bacterium
TGGCGGGGTACAATGTCACGGCCCATGGAGCCAAGATTATCGAATCGGACCTGGGCCAAAATACCTTCGTGGGCTTCAACAGTTTTCTACGCGGGCAACCAGACGCCCGGCTGACCATCGGCAAAGAGAGTGTCATAATGCCCCATACAATCATCGACATTGAAAAGCCGCTCTCAATACCCGAGGGGCACCTGGTATGGGGCCTGGTGACTTGCCGGCAAGATCTTGAAACCAACAGCCTGGCCCTGGCGGAGATGTCGAAAATCGATGGCAGCCTGGTCAAGGGAAGCATGTGTTTCGAAGGCCGGGGCACCGACTTTGTTTCGGTATTCCAAGACCGCATTCAAAAGATCCTGAAGACCAACGGTGCCTATTACGACGGCAAGCACAACAAGGGACACGCGCAAAAGAACCAGAACATCTCCTTCAACACCATCCAGCCCTACCCAGAGGGCGAGTTGGCCGGCATCTATCCCACGATCTCGATAAAACCTTAAGAAGGAAAACAAGGGGGGTCAGGCCTTCATTCTCAACATGGGTAGAGGATACGAATACAAAACACTGAATCGTTAAGGCTGTGGAGGGAATGGAAATGGCGCGGCCTTTGCGGATAACCTACCCGTATGCTTTTTATCATGTAACCTCTCGCGGCAACGAGCGTAAAGCGGTATTCAAAAGCAATCGGGATCACGAGAAATTTCTTGAATATCTCGAATCCGCGACATGGCGCTATGATGCTGCCGCGCCCGGAAGAATACCGTTGATCAGGTTGTCGTAAGTTACATCGAAAAACGCAAACCACCTGAGTGGCTGAATCGGGATTTAATTATAATTATCTCAGCCTACAGAAGGCCAATCGGTAACCCGCAGTGAAAAAGTTGCAAAAGAAAACAAATTAAAGCTATTGGAAAATAAGTAATCAACATATCAAGGAACGTCCCCTAACGCGCTCCGTCGTTTGGGTACAACGACAAATACATAAAAGGTCGGACCGTGCAACTATTAAATTGTAATTATGGGGTGTTATGTGGATTGGTGAACGGGAATTTTAATTGTCGCTGAGGGCTAAATAATATTGTCGTTGATCACAAATTGTTGAAAAAAGCCGAAAGAGAAAGTGATAATCTTAACATCCAGATCGCAAATCCGCTGTCTTGGTTGACGGAGATACTATGATGATTGTAGATGCCACAAATTTATATCAGATTCGACAAACAGGAATTGAGATTTTGAATCGTGAATTAGGCCCGGTTGCAATGATTCGATTTTTGCAACAATATGAAAGAGGTTATGGCGATTATTCGAAAGAAAGACACGAATGGCTTGACAAGATATCTGTTTCAGACATTGTTGATCAGCTAAAAAACAAGAGAAAACAAGCAAGCTGATAAAGCTGGCGGCAGAACCAATCGGGCAGGCGCCGGTTACCTCAATCGTTATACGTAGAGGAATAAGATGGAAAAATATTTACCAAAAAAATGGGGTCAAATTTCAATTTAACACTTGTTAACTGAAATACATAAATCAAACGTAACTACTCAGCGTAATGGCAAAAAGCACAAAAAAAGCACGAACTGTAACTGCTCAGAGTGCTTCAGGTTCGGTCATTCAGGTCTTTTCATAATAGCAGCGCTATATGGAAAGGCCTGAAGGGCCGAAGATGAAGTGCTCTGAGTAGTTACAATCAAACAAGAAACATCATGACGGACAAGCCGCAGATGTTTAAAGTTAGTTGCGAGGTGAAATGGATCAAGGAATACATGCAATTACTGGAGCTTTTGGTTACTCCGGGAAATACATTGCCAAAAAGCTAATTGACGAAGGCCATAGAGTTTTGACCATCACCAACTCGTTGGATCGAAAAAATCCTTTTGGTGACAATATCAAGGTCTTCCCCTTTAATTTCGATGAGCCTGGCAAACTGGAAAAAACACTTCATGGGGTTTCGGTTCTCTATAACACTTATTGGGTCCGATTCAACCATAAGACCTTCAGGCATGCGGATGCGGTGCGTAACACCGAAAAATTGTTTAGCGCGGCCAAAGCAGCAGGAGTAAATAGGATCGTTCACATTAGTATCACAAATCCATCATTGGACTCTCCGCTCGAATATTTTAGCGGCAAGGCTCGCTTAGAGAATGCTTTAATTGAAAGTGGGATGTCATATGCCATTTTGAGGCCTGCGGCCCTTTTTGGTAAAGAGGATATTTTAATCAACAATATCGCCTGGGGGTTGCGTTACCTTCCAGTGTTTGGAGTTTTTGGGGATGGGCAATACAAAATGCAACCTATTTATGTTGAAGATCTTGCAGACCTTGCAATCCAGCATGGCAGGGGACGTAACAACCTGGTCGTAGATGCAATAGGACCCGAAACTTTCACTTATCGTGATCTCATAGAAACTGTGGGCGCAATAATTGGCAAAAAGCGTCTCATCGTACCGGTTCCACCTGGAATAGGTTATTTCGCAGGGTGGATTATAGGCAAATTAGTAAATGATGTCATGATAACTAAAGAGGAGATAAAGGGTTTGATGGCCAATCTTTTATATGTCGAATCTCCTCCTACCGGTAGTACTAAGCTTACAGAATGGGCCAAAAAGCATTGCGAGACTTTGGGTTTAAAATATACTAGTGAACTAGCGAGAAGAATCGATAGAAAATCAGAATACAAAAGCATCTAGCCATGCGTTTGCACACTGACCGGCTATATCGTGCGACTTACGACATCCGTTAGAACACCGACTTTTGAGAGTTCTAAATTTTGTCATTCAAGCACACCGCCGGCAGGTGAGACGCCCCCTTAGATGCTCCCTAGATGTAACTACTCAGAGCACTTCATTTTCGGCCCTTAAGGCCTTTCCATATAGCGCTGCTATTATGAAAAGACCTGAGTAACTACTCAGAGCACTTCATCTTCGGCCCTTCAGGCCTTTCCATATAGCG
>CAZJUM010000244.1:0-2941 GCA_964549175.1 uncultured Pseudomonadota bacterium
TCAACACAGACCAGGGTTCGCAATTCACCTCGGAAGCCTTCACTGGTGTTTTATTTGACAAACAGGTCTCCCTGAGCATGGATGGGCGAGGACGAGCCCCTGATAACGTATTCATCGAACATCTTTGGCGGACACTCAAATATGAAGACGTCTATCCCAAAGCCTACAGTGATGGACACGCTCTTTACCGAGGGCTGGATGCTTATTTCAGATACTATAATTGTGAACGGAAGCATTCTGCACTGGACAAGCAAACCCCGGCTGAGGTATTCATAAGAGGCTCTGTCAAAAAGGAGGACCATAAGAAATTGTGATTGAATATGCCTCCGGCGGCCCTACAAGGTATTTATTCCGCGCTAAGGCGCGGGGATTTAACGCATTAAAAACAGAAACATGGAAGAGAGGGCAGCATGAATTTAACTGTATGCCGCCTCCATGTCTCCGTTACCAGTCATGGCGCTCAGGTTGCTTCCCAGCATTGCCCTATCCTCCAGACTGGTGGCAGGAGGATACCATGGTGCTATGAAAATACAAGAGGATTTTGGCATAGAAGTATCCAAACAGGCGGCTCGTAAATCGCCTAAATTACGAAACACGGGGTCGCATTCTCCACTTAAGAAATTCAGTTCCGTGGTCTAAGATTGGGGGTAGGCACAAGGATAGACCGATTCTTGATTGACCGGGTGTCTGCGCTGGGTCTGGGCAGGTGACCGCAAGTTAAAGGGCCTCATCCGGCGCAGGCAGGCTGAGGCTGAACTGTATTTTAAAGTCCGTGGTGAACTACGTTAATTTTGTATAATAACGTGTAATTTTAATCATCATCTGGTGCCCGGGAAATGATGTCATTAACCATTAATTTGATCTGATCTTCTCTTTTCCACATATCGATAAATTTTCTACGGTCATAGTAATTTTGCCTGATTTGATAGAATGTCTCTAAAAAAGATTCTTTATTATTCGGTTCAAACATAAAAATGCCTTCTATTTCATTTTCGGCAACGAAATTAGGAAGAAGTCCTTTGTAGCCGGCCAGAATTGGTTTTCCCATGCAACAGTATTCAAAAAGTTTTGAGGGAAGACTTTTCTCAAATGCTGACTTATCATTTAAATGAAGAAATAGTACATCTGCTTTATTGTAGATGTCAGGGATATCATCACGATTTACGGTGTCATATAAATTGATATTTTTTAGCCGGGACGATTCTCGGTATAGTTTATCTTTTGCCGGCCCATTTCCATATATGTCGAGCTCCCAGCCAGATGGCAATATGCCTGATATTTTAGGAATAATTATTTCCAGTGATTGAGCAAACCCAATATTTCCTGCGTAAACTATTTTTTTACAAGCAGGATTTTTTTTCGTTGAATTTTCGATCAGGCCATCAGGCATTTCCGCCGAACGGTCGTAAAATTGTGTGTCTACTCCATAAGGAATGGCACTGATTTTTGCATTTGGATTAATCTGGGCTATTTCAGCAGTAAAGGCGTTAGACAATACATTTATCTTGTCTGCTCTTATGATGGAGTATCTATATATCTTGGAGAGTATAAAGATGAACGGTTTGAAAATTTTTCCCGGAAAATAGTCTCTAATTGTGTCTATAAATAAATCACGTATATCCAGATAGTAAAATGATCTTTTCCTGTCAGAAATATAAGCACCAAGTGCAGCTGTTCCGAGTTTTGATGATGAAGCATAAACTAGATCATAAGAATTGTTTTTAGCTGTTTTTACTGCCGCTCTCTGGTAATTCCAAAATTTCATCAATTCCCCTTTTAGCCCATATTTGTAACTTCCAACATCAATTCGATATACGGAAAGTTTATCCGTTTTTTCCAAAGATTTTTTTTGTTTGAGCGGTGTTGTCCATCTATTGGGAAAAGTCGTAATAACGTCGATTTTATCAACAGATTCATGCTTTGCCAGTGCTTTGGCAATCAATGTGTTCCTGATTGATGCCGGGCCGTGATCGGGTTCAAAATAAAATGATAAAAAAAGGATGCGCATTTAAATAACCGCCGGATCAAGAATTCTCTTATACATATTTATCAAGCTCTGCTCCTGATTTTCCCAACACATTACACTTCTGGCAGCGATCGCATTTTTACTGAATTTTTGGCGTAATTCCGGGCTGTCAACGAGGCTTTGAATAGATCTGGATAATTCCTTCGTCGACTTGTCTTGAACAAGTAAACCCAAATTATGTGTCAGAACGATTTTACGGATTTCCGGCAAATTTGTTGCTACAATCGGCAGGCCAGCCATCATATATTCGAAAATCTTATTGCTATCGGTGGTAAAGTGATTCAGACAGGTGTTTTCGATGGCTTGTACCCCGACACATGCCGATGCGGTATAGTGAGGCAGATCGTTTAGTGAAGCCTTGCCCAAAAAATATACTTTCTTTTTCAATTGTAATCTTTGCACCTGCTCCTTTAGCTGCGGTTCCAAACGCCCGGCGCCTATGAAAACAAAATAAGCGTTCTCTACTATTTCAGCCGCATCGATAATACGTTCAAGACCTCGTCCCTGCTGCAATCCACCTTGATACAAAATAATGGGCCAATTCTTCTCCAGGCCAAGTTCCTGGCGGATTTTATCACTTTTAGGTACGTGTGTGAGACGAGAACGGTTTTGAAGGACCAGAGGTCGGGGCACATTATAGGCGAGCGCAAAAAAATCAGCTCGCATATCTGTCGTTGTGATAGTTGCAGCTGCACGAGGCATTAGTTTTTTCTCAACCCAACCGACAAGATCGCGAAAACTCCTGTAGCCTTCCCGATCTGTACTCATTTCATGGGCGTCATAAACTAGGGGAACACGTGCAATAATGGAGGCCAACCAAGCCGTTGGCAGCGTGTTAACATCATGAGAATGAATTACATCTGGCTTAGAGCGAATTAGTTGATAGAGAAAAATTGAGTGGGTCCAAATACGCGC
>CAZJUM010000245.1:0-2894 GCA_964549175.1 uncultured Pseudomonadota bacterium
CAATTTCGTACATCAGACGCACGAACAAAGCTAAAACGATTATACCCGAAACTTTGAACTATACTATGCACTAGGAACCCATTCATGATTCCAAGCTCAATCATCGAAGAATCAAGTCCGCGACGCCTTAGATCTTTGAAATACTCACGCCAGCTAGTCGCACTCCTTGTCACCGGATTGCATAGCTAAAACCATTTTATGACCCGTTTCGGTGACTCCGACTCCGACAAGCACTGGCATAGAAGATACTCTTTGGGAAATTCGCATTTTGAAGTAGCTTCCGTCAATGTACAAATACTTCAATTTATATTCCGATCGATCGCGTTCTCTCTACTCATACAGACTCCATAGCTCTTCGAGACTATGGAGCCACCAGAGAGAAATTAACTGAACAGTTACAAAATTCCTTCATGTCCTGATTGTTTTATTTGAATGTTATCATTACATCCGCTCGCGGTTCGGTAGTCGTTTGCTTTTCTTGCTGTTGGCAGACAAATTTCTCGAATATCTGCCGGTTATTCATTTGGGTCTGTTGATAAGCGTCGTTTCGCGTCGCTTCAACGACATCCGGTATCCGATTCGATTGATCGCAAGAGGATTGTTCGGAAGCCATTCGCGTCATTCTCAAATTGATCCGCGCGACCCGCCGGCTGATCGGATCTTCATACAGCTTTTGCCAGTAGTCACTCGCGGTGTCCTTTCGATCCACAAAGTAGTGCGCCAAAGCCAGATTATTCTTGGCCGGCCAATAACTCGGGTCCCTGGTCAGGGCTTCCTCCAAATACCATTTGGCCTGGGTCAGGGTGCTTTGATATCGCTGGCCACGGTCACATTTTTTACTGGCGATGCCTTCCGGTGCCAATCGGCTCGCCAGTGTTTTAAAATCAATGATGACAACACCCCGCAATTGAGTCTGCCATTCTTGACACCCCGTCACCTCGGATTCCGCCAATTTAAGCAAAGCGGCGCCAATATTTCCGGCTACCTCACGACCGGGAAATACCTGATAAAACCGTTTAAAAGCGTCCGCGGCATCAGCGTATCGTTGTTCCTGGTAAAGGGCGATGCCTTCTTGAAATAGCGGAATTTGGCCGACAATCAAACGAAGCCGACTTGCCAGCGCGACCGCGCGTTCCGTGTCCTCGGCCTGACTGTCGGCGGACCAGCCACGGGTAATAATTTTTTCACGAACCTTTTGCTGATACACCTGAAAGAAACGCTCCGGTGACCGGGAGACTACCGCCGCGGGATCCAGTCCGGCCGCCGTCATCGTTAATAATCCCCAGATATCCGCCTCTTGTTCCGCCTGATCGTATCTGGCATAAGCGTCCGGTGAGCTAAGGTCTTTGAAAAAAAGCGGCGTCCCCATTTGATGATGATTCAGGCGAATATGAGCCATCTCATGACCGATAATGAATCCGAACATGCCTTTTTGCATCGCTTCGTCTGACCCGCTGATCGCTTCAATCAAATCAAGCAAATCTTCGACCAGCACAACGGAACGGTCCGGCAGGGAAAAGGCCCATGAGTTCACCCAGCGTGTCGCGCTGTTGGTCAACACGGCCAAACGCGGTTCCTTCATGCGCTGATGGGCGGATGCTTGCCATAGTTGTCGCATCACGTCAGCGGCCAATTGGACGGAAGGACGCTCCCGATCGTTAATTTCACCATAGGTTTCGATGTACCAGTCAAGCGGGCGGGTGTTCTCTGCCCAGGCAACTTGCGCGCACGCGAGCCGCATGATCATCAGGGCGATGAAAAGCGCTTTCATACCGATTTCCTTTTGATTCCCAATGCATCCAATATTTGACGGCATTGTGATTCAATAAGCCTGAAATTAAGTTCGTGAGCGGAAGATTCTTCAAGGTTGTCTCGAATCATATGAAACGACTTAATCACACCCGGCGGTAGTTTTTGTGTTTGCGACTCTTTTGCCAGATAATCCAATTGCGATTGGTCGAAAAACTGCCCGTTTCGGGAACCCGCGGCCAATTCCGCTCCTTTGGTCCACGCGCCCAGGCTGAAATAAAACGAGATCTTTTCCTGGTCCAATATGGCAAATAGCTGATTGTATAGCACCGACATTCGCGCCGTATTGATCGCGCTAAGGTTTTCGGACATGGCGATATAACGATTCTTCAACTTAAGCTGATCCG
Organism: uncultured Pseudomonadota bacterium; assembly: GCA_964549175.1. GTDB lineage: Bacteria > SAR324 > SAR324 > XYD2-FULL-50-16 > XYD2-FULL-50-16 > CAZJUM01. The sequence goes on from CAZJUM010000245.1 coordinate 2,157, forward strand.
TCAATGAAGCGGATACCTCAGCCAGGCGGATTAAGGCACGGGAGATTAACGCGTCATCCTTTAGCCGCAACGCCAGTTCCAGCTCTGTGGACAAAATACCGGAAATAACCGCGGCTTTATGCAACGGCAACACCTGACTGAAGGTCCAGGATGATTTCAAATATCCGGACACGTCAAGCCGATGCTTAATCGCTCGATTAAACGCCGGCTGATTAAGCACGTCAATCATTTCAGGAAAGGCCAGAGGATTTGACTGAATGCCGATCCATATGGCCAGAGCCAAACATGCCGCCAAAGCCACACTCGAAAACGCTACCCGTTTCGGCTTGACCGGAAAAGAAATTATTTTTCGGAAGTTTCCCGTAAGCGATTCAGCTAAAAAACTCAATGTGGTCTGACAGCGCTCACAGCCATTGATATGACGTATAAGGGGTTGAATCCGCTGCCTGGCGGTTACCCCTTCATAAAACTCCGCCAGATCGTTATCCGATGGGCATTGATCTTCCGCCGCTTCCTTTTCAATCAGGCTGACTAATATTTTACCCCATATATCCATAACGTTTCTCTCAATAGTTAGAACATCCGCCAATTTATCTGGTACATCCGTGTGTCAAGCTGCTCCGTAACAAGCAGGTGAAGTGTGTTTCAATTCCGTTTGAGATATAGACGGATAATTATAATATTTTTCGTAACTGTTCAGCTAATTTCTCTCTGGTGGCTCCATAGTCTCGAAGAGCT
>CAZJUM010000246.1:0-2878 GCA_964549175.1 uncultured Pseudomonadota bacterium
GAGCATGCGGCTCATATCCGCAGTGTCCGGGGTTCAAGTCCCTGCATCGCCACCAAAAAACATTCCGGCAAGTTCCGGTTAGGAATATAACCCCAAGTCATTAAAAGGATTTTGTGGTTTTCTTTTCCTGTAAGGTCCGATAAATCCCTTTGACATCCCGTCAAACCCGCCGGTATACATAAGTGCTACCAATCGGATACCGCAATAAAGTTGTTTTTCTCATTAAATATACATTTTTTTGAGTAAAAGGCACTCCAGCACATCTTGAAAGCCCTTACAAATAAATATAATATTTAGCACCTGGAAGATAAGCTTCTGCACTTGGCCAAAAAGGTTAAAACGGTGGTTGATGATAAAGCCAATCACACTGGCTGGAGCCAAAGGGACGACATAAAAGCAGAATGCAAGGCGGATTTGATTATCCTGATTGCAGAGAATGATTACCCGCTCGTTGACCGGGACGAGGTATATAAGGAAATTCTTGAGTAGGCCAAAAACTTAAAGCGGTTTCCGGTGGCAAGCGGAGCTGTAGTAAGTTACTGGTCAAGCTGGTTTTTAGAGTAACAAGGATAAACCTGTGCCGATATTTTCTGAGAAAGAACAGCACGTTTTAATTCAGCTTGAAAAAGATGATGACTGGCTGGCTTTCTATAGCGCCTGCGAGGGCTACATCACCCAGCGGGATTATAAGCGAATTTATGACTACCTTAATGGTACGGCTAAAACAATCGTTATTGAAAAAGACTATGTGGATGCCGACTATCGAGACACCTATTTTAATTTCTTTTCCAGAAAATTTGCCCAGTACCCGAGCAAAACCGTAAGAGCTAATTTTTTTAATAAAACAATTCCTTGCGAAAAACTGTTTGAGCTTGATCGGTATCAGGATGAATATATCGGTTTCATAGTGCTGAAGCCGAACCGTGTTTTTACTATTGGCCGCACTATTCTTGACCCCGCCAAATTGCCATTTGTCAAAGGGCATGTCTGCACCGCTGAATACCCCGTACATATTCTTGGTGCCGAATTGACGGCAAAAGGCTTTCCCTATATGAGTCAAGACAGCGATGTGACGGTATGCGCCCATGCCGCCTGCTGGATGATCTTCCGTTACTTCAGCCAGAGATACACCCGCTATGCCGAGAAATGGCCCTATGAGGTCTCACAGCTTACCAGGGATGTATCAAGGGGTCGGCTGGTACCTTCAAAAGGATTAACTGCCTTTCAGATAACAGAAATGCTTAGTAATTTCGGCCTTTCCCCCGAAATATACATCCGTGATCATCATAAGGAATTGTTTGACCAACTTCTCTATATGTATGTCGAGTCAGGGCTACCTGTTGTGGCAGCGATGGATAGACGGAAGCACGCCATTACCATCCTAGGTCACCTGTCGGATTACAATATTGCCGTCCCGACAAAACCGGTAACGAGTGACGATTATCTTGTCGGATTTCTGGCCAATGATGATAATCATCTGCCGTATCATGCGCTCATAAAAAACGGACCAAAACCATCAGGTGGGTATTGGTCTGATATAGAAGCCAAAGAAATCGATACATTCATTGTGCCGCTCTATGAGAAAATTCACCTCTCAGCGGAACATATCATTAAACTGTCAAATGCAATTTTGACCCATGAAGATTTCGGACTTTATGCCCGTTCCGCTTTATTGAAGAACGGCAATATTATCACGCGCTCCTTTCTGACTTCGACAAAATCGTTTAAGCAAATGCGGAGGGGAGACTCCGTGCCATTTTGCATCGGTGACGTTTATTGTGAAATGCCAATGCCAAAATTTATCTGGGTCTGCGAAATTTCAACGCCCGATTTATTTAAAGAGGGCAAAATTGTCGGGGAAATTCTCTTTGACTCGAGCGCGAATCCTTTCGATAGAATGGCTTTCCTTGCTATCCACTATCCTGACTTTCTCTTGCTAAACAATCGAGACTGCTTGACGGATGACCCAGGAAGATTTACGGTGGGCAATCTTGATTCGGATGCAATCATTCCCTATCCTTGTTATGTGAATAATCTCTGTGAGGTGTAAAATGCACGCATTAAAGAAAGTTAAAATGAAAAAGGCTAAACTGTTCTCCACGAAGGATGCAGTGCGCGAGGCTCGTTTCTCTCTGGAAAAAAAAACAGAGCAGGCTTTTAAGGCTTTTGCCAAGTCGAAACAGAATGCCCAGGAAGTTGCCCAGCTAAAATACCTTGATTAAAACTTCAGTTTAATAAATTGGAATCTTATACCCGTACATTCTTGATGCCGTACGGGTTTCTTGTTCGTAGGGCCAAAGAGTTGACGGTATTTTGAATCCCACACAAACTGCAATGTCAAGAGTGGCAAAAGATAGAGAGCACAATTCAAATCCCTGCATCATCATCTATCTATCAGCAATCATAGGCTACTAACCTCCCGCCGACACGGTACCTATTCAGGGGGGTTGAAGTGGACAATAGATGATAAGCAACTGAACTGTAAGCGTTTGCTTAGGTGCCGGATATGCGAGGCGTCCGGGCAAAGCAGATGTACTTTGGTACCTCAAAGGCCCGGCAACGCAGCAGATTCGGTGCCCTGCACTGTAAGCGTTTGCAGGGTGCCGGATATGCAAGGCGTCCGGGCCTGCAGATGTACTTTGGTACCTCAAAGGCCCGGCAACGCAGCAGATGCGGTGCCCTGTGAGCGCTTACCATGATCCTTACCTGTTCAGGGGGGTTGAAGCAAACAATAGATGATAAGCAACTTAACTGTAAGCCTTTGCAGGGTGCCGGATATACAAGGCGTCCGGGCAAAGCCAGACGTACTTTGGTACCTCAAAGGCCCGGCAACGCGGCAGATTGGGTGCCCTGTGAACGCTTACCATTGGTTGAAGTT
>CAZJUM010000247.1:0-2873 GCA_964549175.1 uncultured Pseudomonadota bacterium
CATCAAATTCGCCGTTTTCATTAATATCAAGGAAAACTAAAGCATTCTCTAACGGACCATCGATGACTGATCCCGAAACATCCGTGTCTCCCAGATAAGTAGAGGTACTGCTGCCAGTAGAGGTACTGCTGCTACCACTATCGCTGCTACACGATATCAGGCTAAAACAAAATATACCTACTATAGACAGAATAAAAAAATACCTTAAAAACATAAGGCTTCCCATACCATTAAAGTATCTCCCTTTCATCATTTTTACCTCCACTTTAGAATTTTGGCGGTTTACGTATTCATTGCTGACCGCCCCTGCGACTGATCTCGTATATAAAAATTCGAGTTAATCAGCCCTGATGGTTTAATTAAAAGTCGAAATTTTAGATTATGACCACAATATATGGACAATTATTTGACATTAGACACATCATAATGTGGTCAAAAATCATCTATCGAACTTTTTACGAGTTAAACAGCCCTATTATCCGACGCTAATAAGGCTTGTCAAGCTTTTTTTAAGCCTGTAGGCACTTTTTAGGCACGTTTTCAAAAAATTATCAATACTATTGGGGTTTGACTTTTCGTACGCCAGAAAGTCGTAGGCGCACGATTTCTAACTTTTTTCCTGACAAATGAATAGATACACGATATGCATGTAAGCATTATGTATCTCAGGACAACCTCACGCAAAAATAGAGACGGCAGCACGATCACCTACTATCAACTTGCCCACAATGATCGGCATCCGAAAACCAGAAAACCTGTTGCAAAAATCATTCACAGCTTCGGCCGAGCCGACAAAAATGAATCCGCAGATTACGCAGATGGACGCAGATTAGAATATCAGGGATAAAAAGACCTATGCCATTTAGGATTGAAATAAAGACACATTTTTGCTATGGTTTTCTTATGATTGATGAACATGGATCTGCTAGTATATACACCCCAAGAGATTGAAAAAAGGAAACAATCGCATCTTACTTTTGTGTCAGCTCATTTTAGACGTTAAGAATAAAAACGAGAGAAAATTCAATGAATTTTGAAATTATGATTAGACCCTTGATGACAGCGATTGCAATTGTCGCATATTTCGTTATACTTGCATTTGTCAATTCTGCTGTTTCCAAATATGTAATTAGGCAAGAGTTTTTAAAAAAACGGATTGTCTATATAAAAAAATCTTTTGCTTTTCTCTTTTTCTCCATATTATTTCTCGCGGTAACGTTTATTTGGGGTATTGATATAAGAGGAATATTAATATTTGCTTCTTCATTTGTTGCGGTTGTAGGTATTGCCTTATTTGCCTCATGGTCGGTCTTAAGCAACATTACCTCAGGAATAATCATATTTTTCTCCTTTCCACACAAAATCGGTGATCAGATTAGAATCATTGATGGAGATAATTCAGTTGAGGGAGAAATCATTGATATGACGTTATTTCATATCCAAATTATGGATGAAGGCCATCAGGTTACATCTTATCCAAATAGCTTGGCGATTCAAAGACCGATTGCCAGGTTGAAGAAAAATTCTTAACAAGTTTTGGAAGCTGACGGCAAACGCCAACGGCAGGCTAAATAGGGGACGTTGTTAACAAATTGTATAAAATCAATTTGCCGTCGTTTTGCAATTAGTGCCACTCCTGATTTTGCTATTCCCAGCTGCCTCGCGAGCACGCCCCCGGAAAACAGTACAATATGATATGTTAGGATTGCCGAGAAAAAAAGAAGATCCAAATGAAAAATAGACGCTATTCAGAAGAACAGATTGTCAAACTGGACCAAAACAAAAGGCCACTCTATGAACAAGGCCCATCCGTATTGTCACCAGCCTAAAGTGCTCGGGCCGCCCCCATCGTTACCCTGCCCTCTGAGCAGGTATTTGAAAAATTAGCAAAGGACATGGTACACAGCAACAAGATTTTTATCTTCGGAACCTTCCTAAGATTGCGGATTGTTCTCATGAAGGGGGCAAGTCATCAGCCCCGGAATGTGTTTTATGCTTTGGCGCTCATCAAAATATTTTCTGCCTTTTGCTGTATGGTTTGTAACTACTCAGCGTAATGGCAAAAAGCACAAAAAAGCACGAACTGCAACAATTCTATCTCGAACTGTAACTGCTCAGAGTGCTTTAGGTTCGGTCATTCAGGTCTTTTCATAATAGCATCGCTATATGGAAAGGCCTGAAGGGCCGAAGATGAAGTACTCTGAGTAGTTACTATGGTTTTTGATTTTTATACACCCAGCGTTGGCTGAAGATATTGATTTTGCAATAACCGAGCTGCTGGGTGTATCTGGTACATATAGCAAGATATCAAGCACGGACCTGGTACCCGATCCTACTGCTTCCGGTTACTATAATACGCTTGCTGAAGGTTTTGGTGCAGTGCAGGCAAAGCTGAAATATCAATAGTTGAGCTTGCGCTCTCAATTAAGAATTGAGTCCCGGGATAGAGAGGTCGAGTCTTTTCTAGACGAAGCTTATGCTGAATTACTTTCTGGAGAGGCAATCTTCTCCTATGCGGGGCGTCGCATTTTGTCTTATGGTCAATCGTACGGCCTGAATCCGGCGGATTTGTTGTACGACCCAGTGGCGGAAAATAATACCTATTCCTCTTCTCAATCACGCGCTATGAGTGCAGGCGCGGATTTGATAGGGATGGATATTGTGTTTGACTTGGGCAGTACTCTAAGCTTGATTTATGTACCCGATTATTACAGTCCCCGCCTTAATACCGAGGAAAGCATCGGCATGGCTGCGTTATGCTGGCTTTTTAACGCCTAGTGCGCTCGATTATTCTGCTTCGCTTATTGGTGGCAAACGTTCAGGGGTGGGGTTGTCCTTTAGCCAGGGTATTGGAGATGCGTCTGTACTTTATA
>CAZJUM010000248.1:0-2872 GCA_964549175.1 uncultured Pseudomonadota bacterium
GTCAAGTAAAAAATGAACTTTTTTGCACTTTTTTAATAAGTTCTGAATAGATACTCTCAGGCTTTTATTGTTAGATTCCCACTTTCGTGGGAATGACAGAGGTGATCAAAGAAAAAAGGCTACGAATTGTACATAATCAGTTTAAATATTATATAATACCCAGGGAACTTTTAGTTGCTTGATTTGTTAAAGCAACCATTAAAAAACGGAAAACACATTGTATTCTAAATGGCATTTATTTATTGTATCATTCATCACTGATTTATAAATTAAACAACCGATCCACGTCTAACTCCGAGTTATGTCCTCCAATATTGTGCCAACTGAGATCCCCAATGATTATGAGGCGGAACAAGCTGTTTTAGGTTCTATCATATATGACAACGAAACCATGAATGCCGTGGCGTCCATGCTGATTCCCGCATCGTTTTACACACCCGCTCATCAGCATATATTCAGAGCCATGTTGGAACTCGTTGAGAACAATCAACCCATTGATGAACTATTATTAGGGGATCAACTTAAAACATTGAATCAAATGGATGAGATTGGCGGGTATTCATACCTTGCCAGTTTGGTTGACTGTGCGCCTAGTTCCGGGAACATTGTTTATTACGCTAAAATCATTAAGGAACATGCCCTTTTACGACAACTGATCTCAACCAGTACGGATATCGCCAGGAAGAGTCGAGATCCTGAGAAAAATGTAACGGAGTTATTGGCCGAGGCTGAGGGTAAAATTGCTGAAATCGCGATCCGGACAGGGGATCGCAGTTACAAACATATCAAGGAGATAATTTCAACATGTTATGAAAGGCTTGAAAAAATTTCCGAGGATACCAATGAAATCACCGGAATCGCTACCGGGTTCAAAGACTTGGACACGCTGACATCAGGCCTTCAGAACTCTGATTTAATCATCGTAGCTTCCCGCCCATCCATGGGTAAAACCTCCTTTGCTTTAAATATCGCCCAATACGTCACAACCCGCACTGATAATAAAGGAGCTGTGATTATTTTTAGCCTTGAAATGTCAAATGAGCAATTGGCTCTGCGGATGCTGACTTCAGAGGCCAAGATTGACAGCAAGCTTGTCAGAAGCGGAAATTTAGAGAAAGTTGATTGGAGTCGTCTGGCTATGGCCACTGAATTGCTTTCGACAACACCTATATATATTAGTGACAAAACCAACATAACTCCCTATGAATTGATCACGGTTTGTAAGCAGCTACACAAGGAGCATGAACATGGAGTTTCGTTGATTATGTTGGACTACCTGCAATTGATGAAAGGAACGAAACAAAATGTTCCCCGTGAACAGGAAATTGCCGAAATATCACGCTCCTTGAAATCTTTGGCGAAGGAACTAAATGTGCCGGTTGTGGCACTGGCTCAGCTCAACCGGGCTTTGGAAAGTCGCGTTAATAAACGACCCATGATGGCTGATTTACGGGAATCCGGAGCTATTGAGCAAGATGCTGATATCATTATGTTTATTTATCGAGATGAAGTTTATAATGAAGATACCCCCGATATCGGAATCGCTGAGATTATTGTCGCTAAGCATCGAAATGGCCCTACTGGCATGGTAAAACTTACATTTGTGGGAAAACACGCGAAATTCGCAAATTTTTCCGAGCGTAGCCCCAACGAGTATTTACCGCTATGAAACAATCGCGTCCCCGCGCTCGAAAACGATTCGGTCAAAACTTTTTGCGGGATCAGTCAATCATTGATGAAATTATTGCTGCCGCTGATCCTCAAGAGGGAGATCATGTGATAGAAATCGGTCCCGGGCGGGGGGTATTAACATCCGCGATACTTTCCCAAGAGCTCGCGTTAACGGCTATAGAAATTGATCGGGATTTATCGAGGGATCTCAGAGAAAAACATCGCCATAATCCGGATTTTCAATTGATTGAGGCGGATGTGCTGAAAACAGACTGGAATTCGCTGGTTAAAAAGGACTGTCGCAATAAACTCATCGCCAATCTCCCCTACAATATTTCTACTCCGCTGTTTTTTCGAATGGTTGAGCATCGAGCCGGATTTCAGAGTTTCACTATCATGATTCAAAAAGAAGTCGCTTTGAGAATCAGTCATCCCGGTAGGAATAAGAATCTCAAAGACTATGGGATACTCTCTGTCATTGCCCAATCTGTGTTTGATACCAAGTTAGTGCGTGATGTTCCTGCCAGTTGCTTTGTTCCGGAACCTAAAGTCAATTCTGCTGTGATTCAATTGATTCCAAAAGCGGCAGAGTTGCCGGAAGAACAGGTCTTTTTCGAATTTGTTAAGCGTGCTTTTAATCAACGACGAAAATTGCTGCTATCCTTCCTAAAAAAGAACGAACAAACGCTGTATGGAAAGCTTTCTTCTGATACCATTAATTGCCTAAAAAACTTGCGAGCTGAAAACCTCTCAGCTTTTGACTACCATCAATTGTTTTATGAGCATCAAATTGATCGCTAATTTCGCGGATTTACGGAGATTAAGCCTGTTCGCGGCATTTAGGAATTAGCCTGCGGACGTTTTATCATCAAGTAAAAGACTGCGGAATCCGGATTCATAACACGAAAATGAATACCGACTAAGACACGATTGTAAAAAAATGCGGTTTGATTCATGGAAATTCCACTATTCAGGCATGATTCTGGCTTTTCATAGCGCCACCAGTTATTCTCATCTTTATTTAATTGTCACAACTCGTTTTATCAATCTTAAATAAAAAGTAACTGTTCAGCTAATTTCTCTCTGGTGGCTCCATAGTCTCGAAAAGCTATGGAGTCTGTATGATTTTACATTAAGACTCCGCAGGGCTACGCCATTATGGAGCCACCGGGGGCTTTAAAAGCGGATTTTTTTGTTCTGT
>CAZJUM010000249.1:0-2868 GCA_964549175.1 uncultured Pseudomonadota bacterium
ATGCTCTTTTCATTAATGAAGGCCTGGATCAGAAAAACCGGCTCAAAAGACTGAACACCATTGCGATCCAGCAAATGAAACTGCTGGTTGCCGACCACGGCATCCAACAATTAGAGGACAAAAAATAATGGCATTGCATCCCGATTTCCCTGATTGCCCCCATGCAGTCCTTGAACCTGATGTGAGATGGTTCCCGGCTGATGAAGCATTGCGGGAATCTTCCTATGAAAAACTACTGCCGCCTCTGGTGCATCAGCTGCGAAATAAAGTTAAGGCCTGGCGGGAAAGCGGTTATGAGGGGGCCTCGAATACCAGTATCACTCTTTTGAACTGGTGGTTTCACCATGAACATTTAATGCCGAAATCAGATGGGACTACGAAAAGGTTTCAGTACTATTTTGCACAGCAGGAAGCAGTAGAAACCATTGTCTATCTCTATGATGCAGTTAAGGCACAGGATAAATACGACTTGATCCGCTTTGATTCATCCGGAGCGGTTTCGGCAAATATGTTTGATGAGTCATGGCGCAGGTTTGTCATCAAAATGGCCACGGGATCGGGAAAAACAAAGGTAATGAGCCTGATCCTGGCATGGTGTTTTTTTCACAAGCTTTATGAAGAGGGTTCAGAATTGTCCCGCAACTTCCTTTTAATTACCCCCAACATTATTGTCCTGGATCGTATCAGAAGAGATTTTGACGGACTGCGTATTTTTTTTAAAGACCCGGTGCTGCCGGATAACGGGTTTGACGGGTTTAACTGGCGCGATGATTTTCAGTTGACCCTGCATATTCAAGATGAGGTCAATATTACACGCAAAACCGGTAATATCTTTTTGACAAACATCCATAGGGTGTATGCAGGAACAGACGTGGAACCATCGGCTGATGACGAAGACACCATGGATTATTTTTTAGGCAAGCGGCCTTCCGGGAAAACTACGGATTCCAAAGTTGATCTTGGAGATATTGTCAGGGATATTGATGAACTGGTGGTCCTAAATGATGAAGCGCACCATATTCATGACAACCGCCTGGCCTGGTTTAAGTCCATAGAGGATATTCATCATCGGTTGCAGCATAAAGACCGTTTCCTTTCTTTACAGGTGGATCTAACTGCTACCCCCAAACATAACAACGGTGCCATTTTTGTTCAGACCGTCTCTGATTATCCTTTGGTTGAAGCCATCTCACAGAATGTGGTCAAACACCCGGTCTTGCCGGATCCGGCCAGCCGTGCCAAATTATCAGAAAAGAAAAGCTCCCGCTATACTGAAAAATATGCAGACTATCTGGATCTGGGTGTGGAAGAGTGGCGCAAGGCGTACAAAGAACATGAAAAGCTGGATAAGAAAGCCATTCTGTTTGTTATGACAGATGACACAAAAAATTGTGATGATGTGGCCCAATACCTGGAATCCACATATCCGGAATTAAAAGATGCGGTTTTGGTTATCCACACGAAAAACAATGGGGAGATCAGCGAAGCCAAAAGCGGTAAAAAGAAAGCAGAACTTGAAATACTGCGCAGACAGTCCAATGAAATTGACGGCTGGGCAAGCCCCTACAAAGCCATCGTATCCGTGCTGATGTTAAAAGAGGGTTGGGATGTAAAAAATGTCACAACGATTGTGGGATTACGTGCATATTCAGCCAGAAGTAATATCCTTCCAGAACAGACGCTGGGAAGAGGGTTGCGTAAAATGTACCCCGGCAACAACGTGGAAGAATATGTAAGTGTAGTGGGAACCGATGCGTTCATGGATTTTGTTGAATCCATTCAATCAGAAGGTGTGGAGCTTGAGCGCAAGGCCATGGGTGAAGGGACAATGCCAAAAACCCCGATTATCGTTGAGGTTGATAATGAAAGCACAACTAAAGATATCGATACTCTCGACATTGAAATCCCTGTGCTGACCCCAAGGATTTATCGGGAATATAAAAATCTGTCGGAACTGGATATCGGCAGTTTTGGGCATAAGAAGATAAAATACAAAACATTCGGTGAAGAGGAAAAACGGGAAATCGTTTTCAAAGATATAACAACAGGTGAGATTAACCATACGACTGTTTTGGATTCAGGCCAGGTTACTGCTTATAGATCTGTAATCGGGTATTTTTCCCAGGTTATCATGAAAGATTTACGCTTGGTCAGCGGGTATGATGTTTTGTATGGCAAAGTAAAAACGTTTATTCAAAATGAGTTGTTTGAGAACAGGGTTGATCTGGATAGTTTAAACACATTGCGTAATCTATCCGAGCTTGAGACAAGTAAAGCTGTGATTGAATCCTTTAAAAAAAAGATTAATGCCTTGACGGTTCAGGATAAGGGAGGGGCAAAAATAAAAGCTGCCATTAAACTGAGGAATACCCGTCCGTTTGTTGTCAAAGAACAAGGCTATATTGTTCCAAAAAAAAGTCTATTCAACAAAATTATTGGTGACAGTCATCTGGAACTTCAGTTCGCCGCATTTCTTGAAAAATCTGAAGACATTATCTCTTATGTAAAAAATTATATGGCTGTACACTTTCAAATTGATTATGTGAATGCCGAGGGGCATATTTCAAATTACTATCCGGATTTCATTGTAAAACTAGCTTCTAAATCTGTTGTTATCGTTGAAACCAAGGGGCTTGAAGATCTTGACGTGCCTCTTAAAATGAATAGATTGCGTGAGTGGTGTATTGACATTAACAGCGCACAAACGGATATCGAATACGATTACGTATTTGTTGATGAAGAAAGTTTCAATAAATACAAACCAAAAAATTTTGCAGAGTTGATGGCAGGATTTCAGGAGTATAAAAGCTGAAAGTAATTTCAGAAAGCAAAATTCAGCCCTTATAGCATTAGTGTAGTCATGAATAA
>CAZJUM010000250.1:0-2843 GCA_964549175.1 uncultured Pseudomonadota bacterium
AACAAAGGGGTACGCCACTTCACTCTCAAACACAAGAATCAACTATAACTCCAAAGAAAAAAAGAAACATGTAGCTTAAAAAACGTCAAAATCGGTCTTGACATTGGATCCACTTCAGTTTGTTGACGATGGAGTCGTGCCCCTTTTTTGCAAATCGTCTTGTCATAAAACTGAATGATGACCTCCTGCGGTAGTAAAATACAGCCTGGTTCGTTGTTTAAAATCGGTATAGGTGATATCGAGCTATCTATAGTTCATTTACTAACTTTCATGAAATATCCGGGTTAAATATATTGAAATGTATTATAACCAGAGACGAAAACATTCGGCCAACGGCTGGAAAACGCCTGCTCACTGTGAGCAGGCATGGTACAACCTAAAGAATATGGCTTAACCCCGGCTCCAGTTTTTTGGGAAGGTGCATAGATTCGCTTTTTTGTCAATCATTTAATCTATATCTATTTTCCAACGTATCGTCATCGGGCAAGGATAAAGAACAATATTGTCAGATCTCGAAAAAAAATGCCCCGACGAGTCAGCTTTTTTAGAGCTAACTCCATTCATAAAATTGGATTTCGTACCACGAAGGTTCTTTATTGGAATTAGGGCTTCAATGGACTCATCTTCATAATCAATTAATGCCATATATGCATACTGTTGATCCAATTTTGCCTCCGATACAGCTAAAGCGTATCGACTATCGATTTGGATAAAATTTCTAATTTCATTGTTCCCACAATGTCCATTAATAACATGTATGTCACCTAATTTTTGCTTCTGCATTACACAAACCCGTGAACCGCGACCTTTGAAAGTATCATCTGTTACCCAAATTAGAGCATGTTGCGTTTGAACCATTCCTGTAAATCTATAAAAAGATATGTGTTTTTCGGCAGGGATGTCGGTAGCACCTGGCCCACTAACATGAGAAAGGGCTACTTCTTTCCAGGTTAGACCATCATCACCAGAAACCCAGAAACGACATTGATGAAGGTAGTCACCAGATGATAAATACCAACGCCCCTTATTTGAGTTGTCTTTTTGAACTAAATGAAAATGACGAATTCTGCCTAATTTAGGATGTTCTGCGTGACCATCTTCCTGAAAGCAAACTTTCCATGAATTCCCTTGATCGACAGAACGCCAAACATTTACTTTTTCGGCACAGTACGGATATTCAGCATAAATGATTGTTCCGGTTTCAGTGCATTCATCTATACTCCAACTCCCATGCCAAGAGTAATCACCTGTCTTAGTTTCAGATATTTTTTTCCATTCTTTATCAAAAACATGTATTAGTCCAGATTTTCCTTGTAATAAATGATTTCCCTTTGAGGTAGTAAAGGATTTTTGAATTTCTAGGTTAATTTTATGACGTTTCCAATTATTGCCATTATTAAAGCTTTCAAGAATTGCGTTATTTTGTGCAGAGAGAACGGATGTATGTGTCGAATTATTATTCCAAATATTTTCAAGGAAAATGGAGTTTGTTTTAAGTGGGAGTTTTTCAGCTTTTATAGTAAAATTTTTTCCAGATTTCATCTGTCCACGGTAAAAAAAAAAATCATTTTTATGCGCGTTTGGTCTTAGTTTGCGCAAGAATGGAATAATACTATTCTGTTTTGTTATTTTTGACATAAAAGGGCTTTTATTATTATCCAAGAAAGGTATAAGTTCTTCATCTGGTTTTAACCAATGCTCAACCTCATGTATTGTTACCTGTCTGGATAGTTCATCAAAGTTCTGAATGGCATCAGACAAGTTGTCAGAGGTTACTTTTACTAAATTGCTTTCTCTTAAGGTTTCAGGCTTAAAAGGATTTAGGTTAAGGAATTTACAAACCCTATTTACTACTAACTCGCAGTTAGCAAAAAGGTCTTCATAGAAGATTTCAAATGTATCAAATTGAGCGGTTGCCCAATTCTTATACTCATTGTCTAATATCTCTCTTTGTTTTGCCTCATTTATTGCTCTTGTAATATCTAGTCTAAGTGGTTCCATTTTCTTTTGTTTTGAGGCTTTGAATAAATGAGCCCGACCAGTTGACTGTTTTAAAATCTCAGCATTTTGTTGTGAAATTGCACCTTTAAGTTTGTTTCGTCGTTTTAGTAGTAGAATTTTTACCCTATGTGGGTATGTTTCAAGTAGTTTTATGAACTCAGGCGTCTCTTTGAAATGGCGAGGGTAACGAAATTGAACACCTCGGGCTAAATATTCAGATAGTAATAACTCACCAAGACCAATAAATAGATCAATGTCATCGGGGAATTTTTTGTCTCTATCATGAAAGAACTCTCCAAAATCATGAATATCGGAATGTTGATTTAGAAGGCTGCGAAGAAATTTAGATCCACTTCTGGCCATGAATATAGTCACGAACACGGATTTAACCATTTTATCAATTCTCCTAAATTAACTCACTGAAGTATCAAATCTCTCTTTATATTCTGAAGTGGACCCAATATCAAGACCAATTTTGACGTTTTTTAAGCTACATGTTTCTTTTTTTCTTTGTTGAATCCGCCTTTTGAGTTCGTTTTTGATAGCAGATTCCTCTTGATGTTTCAAACCACCATGGTATTATTCCACCGCCAGCCTGGAGGATAGGGCAATGCTGGGAAGCAACCCGGGCGCCATGGCTGGTGACGGAGACATGGGGGCGGCATTCAGTCAAATGTATGCTGCCCTTTTCCCCATGTTTCTGTCTTTAATGCGTTAAATCCCCGCGCCTTAGCGCGGAATATATACCCCGTAGGGCCGCCGGAGGCATACAATTAATCCTTTAAGTAGAGCGGTAAACTGATACGGGCGCTTTATATTCCAGTGCTTGATGAAGCCTTTCC
>CAZJUM010000251.1:0-2841 GCA_964549175.1 uncultured Pseudomonadota bacterium
ATTATAAAATAGTGCAACGTATGAGCCGTCAAGGCAATTGCCTTGATAATGCGCCAGCTGAGTCATTTTTTCATACTTTAAAAGTAGAAGAAGTATATGGACAAACATATGATACTAGACAGGAAGCTAAAAGTAGTCTTTTTGAATATATCGAAATATTTTATAACCGCAAAAGGAGACATTCTTATTTGGGACTTGTAAGCCCAAGGGATTTTGAGTATATGTATAATCAAAAAACATACGAAAATGCAGCATGACTTTGTGTCTACAAAAAGCAAGAAAGATTACTCTGATTAATACTCATAGTTTTTCTGCAAGAGGTTCAATTGACAAGATAATTTCAGGGGAATGTCGTGGTTGATCAAACAAGTCCGGAAAAGTGTTGGAAGGAAGCCGTATCTGAACGCAAAATTTTTCAATACAATCTGTTCCAGATTAATAATCGTACGATATTGTCTGGAGATGAAGAATGTTCTTTGAAAAAATGTATATCCGGTAATGGCAAATTTGAGTTGTCAACCGATTGTATATTGGGGAAATTTAGGGGGGAACAGGGGAGTTACCAGCTTCGTATTCACTTAGCAAAAATAATAAAAGCAAATGGCCTGACGGTTCGTGCACGAATTTCTAATTGGCAATATATTCGCTATTTTGCTATAGGACATACAGAAGGTAAAGAATTTAGACATTTAAAAATTACCAATCCTATCCAAGACGAATGGTTAACTTTCTCTATCGGTTATAATGATTTAGCTTATGGCTGGCAAAATGAATGGCAATCTCCGAACGCCACAAATATTCTGGACATTAGATTATATATCAGCGGAGGACCTTCCAATGCCTCGAATTCGAACATTGAAATTTCGTGGGCAGCGACTTGGATAGAAGATACCGAAAAGTTTACTGCCCTCAAAGAAAGTGACTATGTGCCTAATGAAGGTTTATTTCAATCCTTTTATAATTACTTTAAACGTTGTAACCCCGCTATTGAAACACAGGCGAGACACTTCCTTGATACAGGTGAATTACTAATGACAGAACAGGGTAAAAGCCTGTCCTGGGCATATGATAAGGCGCAACCTGATTTGCTGCATCAAACGGGCACTTATCGATATTTGTGGCACGCTTTACAGCCAGCCGTAACTTTAATGGTATATTATGTGGACAATCAAAAAACTGCAAGCCTGTATGCGGCCAGAGAATTTATCACGAATTGGCTGGAGCGAAGCTTCTTTACTCCTGATAATGATTTGAAATACGCTTGGTATGACCATGGGACCGCAGAAAGATTAATAGCTTTTCTATTTATGTATGTGATTGGTGTTAATAAAAAATTGGATAAGCGTTTCATCGTGAGATTGCGTTATGCTATTTTTCGTCATACCCAATTATTAGAGTCTGATGCCTTCTATACGGGACATCAAACGACTCGTTATCATAATCATGCCTGGTTTCAGGACATGGCATTGATTGCGGCAGCCACTTTTTTTCCTAAATGCAAATCCTCTGCCCGTTGGTTAGCAAGGGGAGTATATCGTTTAAATGATCAACTCAGCCACCTAATTACACGTGACAGCGATTATGCCATCTTTATTGAGAACTCGATCGGTTATCACCATGGTATTCAAAGATTAGTAAAATTTGCAGGAGAGCTTGTTACTTTATCTGGAACAGTATCTGAAATTCCAAAAGTTGCGAGCGAATTAGAAGCATGGTCAAGCTTTTTACGCTACCCAGATAATCGCAGCCCTTCTCAGGGAGATACGTTTCGAATTCCAAATAAATTGGATAAGACACAAATTCGTCAGTTAAAACCATATGAAAGGCCCGAGGTTGTAATATTGGAAGAGGCTGGATATGCAGTTATTAAGAGCAATCATCAAGGTAAACCATTTATGCTTTGTATATTTGCGACTTCTTTATGTAAAACCCACAAGCACGAAGATAATTTGAGTATCACTTTATTCTTTGATGGTGTTGAATGGCTCATTGATCCTAGTTTTTTCTCCCATGAGTACAATGAAAAAGTACCAAGCTATCTTCTTAGTGCGGAAGCGCATAATAATATCTGGGTTAGAGATTGTCCATATTCTTTGGAGCCCGGTTGTGCTTCGCTGTCTGGAGATGTATCAGAATCATCTTTTGATATTTTAGGAACACATTTGGCTTACGAGAATATGCGGGTTGAAAGACAGTTGAAAGGTCAAATGCAAAAACTATACATTTCTTGTGTTGACAGGTTAGTTCAGCTTGTCAATGCTAAGAACACTTGCGATGCACAACTTGTCTTTCATTTTGGTGAAGGGGTTATAGTAGAAACTAATAACACTTCCCATCAGCATGAGCTTATATTGAACCATCCGGCTTCCGATTATAAATTGAAGCTTGTATCATCAGGAAAAAGTATGATATTAGTCGCCGGAAAAAACGAACAAAATATTAGTGTAGCCGGCACAAGTTACACGACTTCAATTCCTACAACAAGTGCTATTTTCTCGATGGAGGATAGCGATGTTGTAGAGTGGACATTAGAATTTATCCAATGAATAGAAGCCTTCACAAAAACGAGGAGGATAAAAAAAGTATGAGAGTTATCCAAACAGTTCGGCCTACAACGAAGTGGATCTAATGCATTAAAGGCGCTACTGGAAGTTAATTTTAAAGATGTATTTGTGTTTTCTAACTTCTTAGGGAATAAACATTTTCCAACGACGCTGAGTCATTTTTTCATACTTTAAAAGTAGAAGAAGTATATGGACAAACATATGATACTAGTGTCATGTCAGGCTTGATTTAACGTATAAATTGTGATATATTTCTTCATAAATCACCTTACTGGAG
>CAZJUM010000252.1:0-2816 GCA_964549175.1 uncultured Pseudomonadota bacterium
TAAACAAAGGGGTACGCCACTTCACTCTCAAACACAAGAATCAACTATAACTCCGATACTTGTCATGTAAGTGACTGAAATAGTTACAGTCCAAAATAGAGTAAGAACTCTCGATAACCCAACAATATCAGTCATATACTCGTTTAAGTGGCGTTGTAAGGTTAGAAACCTAAAACTGCATTTTACACTGGAGGAAAGATGGAATACCGCCAACTGACACCCGATGCAGTCGTGGACTATATGAAAGAATTGGATAGTATGACTCGGATTTTTTCGAGTTTTGACAATTTATTCATACATGAAGTTGGAGATGGAAATCTGAATTTTGTTTACACAATAACCAATTCAGATAATCCGAAAGAAACCGTTGTTCTTAAACAAGCAGTGCCCTTTCTTCGAGTAGTGGGTGAATCTTGGCCTTTAAAAAAAGAGCGGATGAAATTTGAAATAATGGCATTGCGAGAGCAAAAAAAGCTCTGCCCGGAGCATGTACCGGAGGTATATCACGCAGACATTAATATGTGCCTGGTTATTATGCAAAACCTCAACCAGCACAAAATCATACGTGGTGAGATCATTCTCGGAAAGACATTTCCGAAGCTAGCGGATCATGTTTCCACATTTTTAGCAAAGACGCTTTATTTTACCTCTGATCTGTCGATGGATCCGATAGAGAAAAAACATAGAGTAATCGATTTTGTTAATACCGATCTTTGTGACTTAACAGAACATTTCGTTTTTACCAATGCTTTCGAAAAACATGAAACCAATGAGTACAACCCTGAACTAAGTGAAGCGGATATCAATAGCGTGCAGGAGAACACCAAGCTCAAAATAGCTGTGGCGGAAATGAAATACATGTTCATGAACAACGCGGAAGCGATGATACACGGGGATTTACACATCGGAAGTATTATGGTTAACGAGGAAGAAACCTATGTCATTGATCCCGAATTTGCCTTTTACGGGCCAATGGGATTTGATATTGGTGCCTTTATTGGTAATCTTTTCATGTCTTATTTCTCACATGAACATCGGCAGAAATTACTGGGCAGAGAGCCGTACGAATACCGTAATTGGCTGTTAAATACCATCATTGATACGTGGCATGGATTTGAAGAAAAGTTTGATAAAATTTGGGTTGACGACCAAAAAGGTAGAAATAAGCTTTATTGGAATTATCCTGGTGGTGAAGAAGCTTTTGCACTACAAAGGAAAACTTTTATAAGACGATTGTTTGCCGAATCCATGGGATTTGGAGCTTGCAAAATGATGCGACGTATTTTTGGATTGGCAAAAGTCGCTGATATTGCAGAAATAGAAGATTTAAAAGAACGTGCCAAAATTGAAAGAATGACTTTGAAGCTGGCAGAATACATGGTTGTTGAACGAAACAGCATTGATAGTATTGAATCGGTTGTTGATGTTGCTAAGGAACTATCGCCATTGGTATAAGTCCGATCGATTGAATGCTTATTAGATAGTCACTAATAAAAGTAATAATATACTGATATTAAAATGAAATTAAATATACCGAAAGCGATTCGTTGGACCGGTGATGAGTTGTTTTTGCTGGATCAGACTCAGCTTCCTTTGCAAATCGTTGAAGACAGGCAGGAATCCATCGTCCAGGTTTGGGAATCGATCAAACAGCTAAAGGTTAGAGGAGCACCAGCCATTGGAATATCTGCCGCATACGGGCTTTTAATTGGGTTAAGAGATTCACTCAATCTACCTTTGGATGATTTCAAAAAACATCTGGTAGAGAAAGCGACATACCTGGATAGTTCTCGACCAACAGCTGTTAATCTCCACTGGGCGATGCAGCGGATGGTGAATATTTCTAAGCAAAAGAAGTACTCAACAACGGTTCAATTGTATGACCTTTTGAAAAAAGAAGCAGAAGAAATTGATCAGGAAGACAAGTTTCTTTGTCAGAAGTTAGGTGAATATGGAGCTACTTTGATAAAGCCGGGAATGGGGATTTTAACACATTGTAATACCGGCGCAATTGCTACTGCTGGTATCGGCACTGCGCTGGGGGCAATGTATGCCGCTGCTGAAAATGGCATTGAATTTGAGGTCTATGCAGATGAGACCCGTCCTTTACTACAGGGGGCCAGATTAACCACTTGGGAGCTTCAGCAGGCAGGGATTGATGTCACCTTGATTACGGACAATATGGCGGGGCACCTAATGTCGAAAGGTTTGATTGATCTCGTCATTGTCGGAACTGATCGTGTCGTGGCAAATGGTGATTTTGCCAATAAAATCGGAACGATGTCAGTGGCTATTCTGGCAAGCTATTTCAATATTCCTTTTTATGTGTCATGTGCTTCTTCAACTATCGATTTTTCGACAGCCACCGGTGATGAGATTAAAATTGAAGAGCGCCAGACCGATGAAGTTACGGCATTTGGTGGCAAAAGAATAGCACCGGATGGAGTGAACGTTAGAAATCCCGCATTTGATGTAACGCCAAATCGCTTACTCACAGGATTAATAACGGAAAAAGGAATTATATCGGCTCCTTATAAGGATAATTTAGAAAAAATGTTTCCGGAACATCAAAGCAACCAATCTTAATAAGAGAAAATATGTTAATGGAACCTGATTATGTACTATTAACATTCTAATTTGCCAATAATGCCTGTCATCCCCGCGGATGCGGGCATCCGAGAACGACAACGATAATCACTCCGAGATTAAACCTGTCATCCCCTCGGTTGCGAGAAAAAATCGAGGAACTCTTTGCAGTGCAAAAGGAGTTATAGTTGATTCTTGTGTTTGAGAGTGAAGTGGCGTACCCCTTTGTT
>CAZJUM010000253.1:0-2796 GCA_964549175.1 uncultured Pseudomonadota bacterium
TCAAGTAAAAAATGAACTTTTTTGCACTTTTTTAATAAGTTCTGAATAGATACATCAGAACTAAGTTTTTGTGCGAACAATCAGACATGGTAAATTTCAAAAAAGTATGCTGAGGCTTATTGTCGCGTCTCCGGCTATCTCCAAACCATGGCAAATAAGGGATATAATCCGTTCGTCGCTATTCAAGTGGCTTTTTCCGGTCAGATCTATACTGAAAGGGGTGAGTAGTTACTATCAATCTTTAGATTCGCTATGTTGAATCCCATGTTTCGTAATACAATTGCGCCTATTATGATCATTATTCGGTATTAAACTTCAACTAAACTGGTGATATTATTCCAACCGGATTTTGCGACAGCTCAATGTGTTGAAAATATAGCTCCTGTCGTTAAGGTCTGCCCGGTCTTTTATCAATTGTCCGTATTGTACTTATTTTATTGAATTAAAGAGATATCTCACGATTTTTGGTTAATTTCTATTCAACAATTGACCAAAACTTCTCAATTCAATTGCAGCCTGTCTTTAAGATTAAAAAGGTCAAAATTCGCAACCATTTCCCCCATAAATTAGCTTGAGTTTATTCAAATGAAGTGGTTTATTCAAAACCAAAAACAAGTACAGGTAAACTCATTAGCTTTGATGCTTCTTTATAATTCAGCTATTTCCTGAATTGGCCTTTTAACAATTCAGCAAACTCATTCGAATTAAGTATTTCGTCAAAATATGAACATAAAAAAAATAATCGCCGACAATAGCGAACTAATTACCGATATGCGCAGAGATCTTCACCGTATTCCTGAATTGGGTATGCAAGAGAAAAAAACGTCGGCTTACATTGAACAAAAACTGAGTCAACTCAAACTGGAAATTCAGTGTAACATCGCGGGTCATGGCATCGTAGGATTGTTAAAAACTGGTCGTCCCGGACCAACCATCTTAATCAGAGCTGACATGGATGCATTGCCAATTAACGAAGAAACTAATTTACCATTCTCTTCAAATCATCCGGGAAAAATGCATGCATGTGGTCATGACGGACATATGGCAATAGGATTAGGCGTAGCCACTATACTTAGCAAGATTGAACACCAACTTTCCGGAACAATTAAGTTTGTTTTTCAACCCGCTGAGGAAGGACCTGGTGGTGCCAAGCCTATGATTGAGGCTGGTGTTTTAGAAAATCCGAAGGTTGATTTTATAACTGGTTGCCACATATGGCCGAATATTCCGATAGGAACAGTTGGCGTTAAAAAAGGTCCCTTAATGGCAGCATCAGACCTTTTCGATCTGCTAATTAAAGGAGTCGGTAGTCACGGCGCCACACCACATCTAGGCGTGGATACTTTGGAAGTTGCTACTCAAATTGTTGGAGCACTTCAACGAATTGTCAGCAGGCAAATCAATCCTCTGATACCCGCAGTAGTTACGATTGGCAGCTTTCATTCAGGATCAACCTATAACATAATACCGAGTGTTGCTGAAATTAAAGGAACAGTTCGGACCTTTGATAAGACCACTTGGAACGAATTACCAAAACGCATTAAGAAGATTGTCGATGGAATATGTCAGGCAATGGGCGCAGAGTATGAACTTAACTATCGTTCTAAATATCCGCTGGTGATTAACGACAGTTATGCGGCGGATATTGTAATTAAAGCATCCTGTCAAACGGTTGGCGAAGAAAACACGATTGTTCCAGAAATGAGTATGTGTGCTGAGGATGTGTCGTATTTTCTGGAACAAGTGAAAGGGTGTTTCTTTTTTCTTGGTGCTGGAAACGCAAACAATAAGCCATTGCACAATTCTCGATTTGATTTTGAGGAGACAGTTTTAGCAACCGGCGTGGAAGTAATCTGCCGAACAGCAATTTCAGTACTGGCTCGACAATAAGTATCTTGTCTAAGAAACATCCTGCAATTCTCACTTGAATTTTAAAAAATATCTAACTCCGAGTTTGATGCTTAGTATTTTGAGGATTACAAACTTTATCAACAGACTGTTGAAAAATTAATCATCAGTCAATTTTAATAAATAAACAAAGGAAAACAAATGAAAAGGCTACTTTTGATAAGCATTTTTATGGTATCTTCAATATTTACATCTTTCGTCACTTTAGCCGGGAAGAAATATATTAATATCGGGACCGGTTCAACCGGAGGAACTTTCTATCCCGTGGGAGTAATTTTATCAAATACCTTCAACAAGGTTCTTGCAAAAGATGGTTACAAATTTACCGCTCAGTCTTCAGGGGGAAGTGGTGAAAATTTAGAAATGATTCGTGGGAAGGAGTTGAGCCTAGCAATTGCGGGAGGCGTAATAGTTTCAAATGCATACCAAGGACTTGACCGTTACAAGGGGCAAGAAATCAAAAACGTTCGATTTGTATCCGCATTATGGCCAGAAGCGATCCAGCTGATGTATCGTAAAAGTACAGGCATTAAGAGCATACGAGACTTCAGGGGGAAAAAGATCGCTGTCGGACCGGCTTCAGGTGGTGGTGTCTTTTATTTACCGTCTATATTGAAGGGTGTAAATAATATGAGTTTTAAAGATTTCAAACCTCAATATTTGGGATACGGTGACTCCGCCCAGGCTCTTCAAAATAGGCTAATAGATGCTTGTTATTTAGCAGCCGGACTTCCTACATCCGCAGTTTCGCAGCTGTATGCCGGACAAGTACAAGTAGATATGATCGAATATACTGATGAAGAGATCAGGAATATTCAAAAAGTAGCACCTTATTTTGAGATATAGTCAAATGTTGTGTTCAAAAAAGTTAAGCAGCAATATCCCTTT
>CAZJUM010000254.1:0-2773 GCA_964549175.1 uncultured Pseudomonadota bacterium
ATCTTGTTGTGCTGCTTCTCATTGTTCATCTGTTACTGGGCTTTCGCCGACTGCGGTGTTTGTCAAGGTAGTTGTCGCACGAACATGATTTTATTTTGGTCATCAATTATCTTCATGCAGCAATTGTTGAAATTTCGTTACTTTTACCTTTTGGAGGGTTTAACCAGACATGATCAATGTAATCCCAGTTCCTGGTTTCTTTGCTCCAGCGGTTTACATTCCGGCTTCTCGCTTTTTCATAAACCATTTTTCGATGGTTAAGAATCTGGCGGTCTTCTTCCCGATGCCTTTGATTCGGGGTTACAAACCGAATCGCACTGTGGCGGTGAAAATCATTATACCAAAAGACAAATTGACCTACCCAGTTGCGAGACTTCTCGATCGTTTCAAACCCGTATTTGGGATAGTCAGGACGATATTTGAACGTACGAAAGAGCGCCTCTGAGTAGGGATTGTCGTTGCTGACTCTCGGCCGACTGAACGATGTCATGATCCCCAGGGATTCAAGCTTGGCATTAAGAGTGAAACCTTTTTGCGGAGACCCATTGTCAGAATGCAACACCAGCGGCTTGAGAATACAACCTTCCGCCAAAACAGCTTTGTAAACAAAACTGGCCGCATTGCTGGAACTTTTCCGATCAAACACTTCCCAGCCGACAATCTTGCGGCTGAACACATCCACGATTATATAAAGGTAATAGAACATACCGCGAATGGAAGTGGGCAACCAGGTAATATCCCACGTCCACACCTGATTGGGACCGGTTGCACAAAACCCCTTGGGTGGCACACTTTTCCGCGGTTTCTGGCTGCGGCCCCGATGATGCTGCTCATTAGCCATGTGAAGAATTCTGTAAAAGCTCGATTCAGAAGCAATATAATGCCCCTGGTCAGCCAATTTGGGAACAATCTGCGACGGGGGCAAACTGGCATTGTCTTTCTGATGACATACATCCAAAACGCGTTGTCTTTCCTTTGCTGTCAGTTTGTTGGCCGGCGTAGGTCGAATGGCATCCGGCCGTCTATCCTTTATGACCCTTCCGGTTTTTGTCCAACGCTGGTAGGTCCTGACGCTGATTTTCAAAACCTGACAGATTGGTATCAAACGTGCTCCATTCCTACGGGCCGCTTCGATCAGCTCAACGGTTTGACGGCGATCTGGCTCGCTGATCATTCGTCCTCTGGGTCCCCCCAGATCGCCTGTGCTTTTTTTTGCAGCACTAACAAGGTAGCTGCTTCGGCCAACGCCTTTTCCTTGCGCCTCAATTCCTTTTCCAATTTGCGGATTCGCTGGCGATCAGCTTTCTTTTCTGTTTTTAATCGACGATTACTTTCCCGATCCCAGTCATTAGCCTTTTCGCAGGCCTTTCGCCATTGTGAAACCTGTTCGGGGTATATGCCTTTTACCCGGCAATATGCACCCAGTTCGGTTTCGTTGAAAGCAGCGGTTTCCAAAACCGCTGCAAATTTATCCCGGGCTGACCAGCCCTCCGGTCCGCTGTCACTGTCCGGCAGAAGCAAGCCTTTCTCTCGCGCTTGCTTGCGCCAGGTAAAAAGTGTGGCTTCGCAAATACCTTCTTCCTGGGCCAGTCGTTTAATGGGTCGGTTGTGCGGCGGTATCATTTTCCGCAGCACGGCTTGTTTACGTTCTGATGAATATCGCATGAGTCATCCTCCTGCCCCCTCTTATAGTTGGTATTAACTCATGCGACAACTATCCTAATACAGGGGGGGTACGTTCCCAGCCAAAATCACGATCAGAATGATAATGGTAGCGAATACGGGTGGTTCTATTTTTTAAAATTTCAAACACCTCCTGTTTTCTGACTTTGTATCCTTCGATAAATTCAAGGGTGTGTTTTCCTTCTTCGAGACCGCGAACAGTTACATTTTTATAACCCCTAGTTTTGCAAACAAACTCATCATCAACGAAGATTTTGAATTTTTTTTCACCAGCAGAAAAGATAAGGCTGATTCCAAGAGTCCCTACTGCCATAGCAGCCGTATCACTTGTTTTACCAGTGAATTCGATAAGCAAATCTCCTTGACCTTTTGGTTCACTAACCACAGTTGGAGCTGGATTTGGGTTGCGTTGATTGTTCTTAGCAAGCTTTTGTTGCAAAGCAGCAATATCTGCATGCAACCTCTCCAACTCCTGATTACTGACATTATTGACTGTTGGAGGGGGGCTAACTTTTCCACTTACAAGATATACTTTCCCTATCAATGATGAATGGCTCCAAGGTATTTGCTTTTTGTTTGTTTCATTCACAACACCCGATCTAATACGAGTCATCACCTCTTGAATAGAGATACCGGAAGTACCAAGATGTCTAAGTAGATGTTTGGTGAAAACCCCGTTTCTACCCATACCATCTAACGCGACAGAGCCAGGAGCAGTTGCATAGGCGATCAAGCTGCCAACTGGCGCTTGAACAACTGCTAATCCACGATTAACAGATCTAAAGCTGCTTGAAAATGGGTTATTACGGCAGGCGTCAAGAATAATTATATTAACCCGGTTATTATTGGACTCCATTCTTCCTAAAATTCGATCAACATCTACCCCATCAATTTCAATATCAACTTCGTTATCGATTTTAGAGTCAACTGGAATAAGATAATTGCGATTATTAATTTGGACACCATGGCCAGCGTAATAAAAAAAACCTACTCTTTTATCGGAAAGTCTTTGACCAAACTCGTTAATCGAATATAGTATCTCTTTACGCCCGGCATTCTCTTTTAAAATGACTTCAAATCCTATGTTTTG
>CAZJUM010000255.1:0-2769 GCA_964549175.1 uncultured Pseudomonadota bacterium
AAACAAAGGGGTACGCCACTTCACTCTCAAACACAAGAATCAACTATAACTCGTGTCAGAGTGATCAAAAACAAAAGAAAAACACAACCATTAGAATTTCAGTTGCTATCGATTTCTTATTTTTGAACGGGAAGAAGTAATCTTGTACTAGAATCGAAGAAGCGGGCATATCTAAGTTGATTTTTACGTCTGTGACAAATTGAGAGAAACAAAAAGGCATAGACCTATTTTAGATTATCCTAATTTAAATGTCACCCGCAACTCAGCTTGAGCGAGTCACAAATGACATTGGGAGGGTAACTATTGAATTGAAGAATTGTTCAATTAATTATTGTGCCGGTTTAAGTTTCAGAATGAACTTCTTTTTCCACCGTGACCAGATATATACAAGTACGAAAACCGCAAAGCCTGCAATTCTGAAATAATTATTGGAACTAATAAGCAAGAATGTGCTTGAAGCAAAAATCCCACGCTCAATTATGTTTAACTTAGTATCTAAGTAACCGATAACGGCGATTGCAACAGCATATAAACCAATTAGTGCTGACGTTAATGCTGGAATATAATCCTGCCATGTAAAATCTATGAACAGCAAAACAGGATTAAAAACAAACATATATGGTAATAGAAGACCTGCACTACCAAGGAAAAGTCCAGTAAATGCGATTTTATTAGAGTCTGCATTAGCTATCGCTCCGGCTGTGAAAGAAGTCAGAGCAACAGGAGGTATTACCGCTGACATTGTTCCAAAATAGAATGCAAACAAATGAGCACTGAGTTGAGGGACACCCAATTGAACCAATGCCGGAGCGGCTACAGTTGCTGTAATAATATAACAAGCCGGCCCTGGTAATCCCATACCAAGAATAACCGCAGTGATCATACACATTAAGGCCGTCAACCAAAGGTTTCCGCTAGCCCATTCCACAATGTTTACTCCAATAGCTTGTCCTACCCCTGTCATTCCGACTGATGCGATAATGAAACCAATAATTGCACAGATTACAGCAATGACTGCCCCATTTTCAGCGCCTTCAGCCAGAGCGTGTAATATATCTCTAAAAGATAGTCGTGTGCTTTTTCGTATTGATGAAACTGTTAATACAGTGATGATACCTACAAAAGCGGCAAGAAGAGGACTGAAACCGATGGTAAGAAAAAAGATGATAATAACCAGAGGCGCGATTAACAATCCTCTTTCTTTCATGACAGTTCGGGTGCTGGGTAAATCTGATTTTGGCATACCAGTCAGTTCCCATTTGACAGCCCCTAGATCTACCATAAAAAACAATGTCCAGTAATAAAGAATTGCCGGAGTTAATCCAGCCAACATAATCGTATTATATGACAAACCTAAATACGAACACATAATGAACGCAGCAGCCCCCATAATGGGCGGCATCAGAACGCCACCTGTTGAGGCTATTGCTTCTACAGCTCCTGCGAAATAAGGTCTATACCCTACAGATATCATCAGGGGGATCGTAAAAGATCCTGTTGTAGCCACATTCGCTTGAGCGCTTCCGCTAATTGTACCTGTTGCCGCGCTGGCAAATATAGAGGCTTTTGCTGGCCCACCTCTCCTACCTCCGGCAATTGCTGTTGCTAGATCATTAAAAAAATCAGAGGCTCCTGTTGCTTTTAAAAAACTCGCGAACAGGATGAACATAAAAATATAAGAGGCAGATACCATTGAAGCTACCCCTAGGATTCCTTCCGAAGTCATTGTTACACGAATAAAAATTCGTTTTAGTAAAAATCCTTGGTGAGCGAATACTCCAGGCATCCAGGGGCCTACATAGGCATATACCAAAAAGATTACAGATAGTATCGTCAACAGTAATCCGACTGTTCTTCGAGAGGCTTCAATCACAAGGATAATAAATATAACGCCGTAAATTATATCATTTGTTGTTGGTCTTAAAAAAGTACCAATCCACCGATCATACGAGACAAACAGATAGATCCCTAAAGCTAGTGATAGAGCGAAAAATACCCAATCTAGTAAAGACGGTCTATCTATTGGTGAATACTTTGAAGCGGGTTTCAATAAGAAAATAATGGCTAACATCAAAGAGATGTGCATCATATTTTTCTGAACGACTTCAATTAAGCCGATGCTGTTAAAATAGACATGAACCAGAGATACAAATACACAAAATCCTATCACGAATGTTTTGAGACGACCGGACAATGTTCTTTTTAGTGCCTTTTTATTTTTTTCTTTTTTCTCTGGTGTGAACTCAGTTAGTTCTTTTTGTGGCTTCTGCATGTATTAAGCTTTCAATGCTATCCAAATTCCACTTCTTTAAAATGAATAATAGCAATGCTCATCAGGAAAGCGTTTTGATATTACTGATGAGCATAAGAAGTGATTTTGAACGAATTTAGGGGGGCAATTACAACTTCATTTCCGGTGGTATTAAAGCTTCTGGTACTTTTACACCATGATCATGATAAAACTTCACAGCCCCAGGGTGGAAAGGGGCGCCAGTTAATCCCCGCACAGCTTCTTTCATTGTCAGAGACTTTAATACACTGTGCTGAGACTGAACATTATTCAGATCAATTAAATAAAGTCCCCTCAGCATTTTATACACTAGATTTGCATCCATCGACTTTTCTGTTATCAAGGATGATTTGATTCCAATGGATTTCAAGTCCTTTTCCTGCTTAGGATATGTCCCCTTAGGAATTACTATGCGCGAAAAATAAGGGAGTTATAGTTGATTCTTGTGTTTGAGAGTGAAGTGGCGTACCCCTTTGTTT
>CAZJUM010000256.1:0-2748 GCA_964549175.1 uncultured Pseudomonadota bacterium
AAAGGGATATTGCTGCTTAACTTTTTTGAACACAACATTTGACTATATCTCGTTAAATATCGATTCGGGGTAGTTGGGGTAAAGTCAACATTTAAATAATCAGGGGCAAACTTAGGATTTACCCGACGACCAGCCAAGCGGATAGGGATATCATCTTCCATATGAACAATAACGTTGTGAAACGCCCGATCAGCTTTTTTCAATCCCAGCGCATATAGGCAATGTGTTGATCAATTGGCTCATCTTCTAACAGCTTAACCTCATTATTGTATTCTCTGCCTCGGTTTCTGATCTCATCAGCAATGTTTTTAATCTCCGGTAGCTCCGATTTGGTTTTTCGCTTGCCCACAAAAGCTCCCAATCCTTTCACGCGATACAACCAATCCTCCATGGTTAACTCGCGTAGCGCGCGGTTAAATGTCGTGCTGTGGGATGGATAAATAGAATTCTACATCGCCGGCCTGGCGGCGAGCGATGCTTTAAGAGCATGGAGAATTTCCTTACTCTCATCCTCTCAAAGACAGTCAACGCAATGTTAAATCTCTGTGAATATGACAGGTAGGCATTGAGCTATATTAAACACGCGAACGGGTGAATCTTGCTTACTCGATTAACTTTTAGCCAGAAGATATTGGCCCAGTTTTTTACCAATTTCAAATACTTTATTCATTTCATCCTGGTCGGCACGATATTTGATATCGATGGGCTCCGCAGGGAGTTCCCATTTCATTGATTCCATCACGGAATGTATCTCAGCCGTAGCCTCACCTTTCCAACCATATGAACCAAACGCGTACCCAATCCGGTTTTGAGGTTTAAGCCCTTTAAGATAGGTCAGGAAGGAACCCATAGTAGGGAGCATACTTCCATTCAGGGTAGGTGATCCCAACAATATTAATTTCGATTCCAACACATCAGTCATGATATCTGAAATATGATTCACTTTAAGATTTCTTTTAGTGACCCTAATGTTTTCATCTTCTAAACCATTTTGTAACATAAAGGACAACTGATCGGTTGACCCCCACATTGAATCATAGACAATAAGAGCTTTCGGATCGGTAATATGTTTAGACCATTTTTCGTAATCTACAAGTAAATTGTCGATATTATTTCGAATCATAACGCCGTGGCTTGGGCAGATAATATCGATTGGCATATCACTTAGTACGTTCAATGCTTTTGACGTTTGTTTACCAAAGGGTATGATGATATTGGCATAGTATTTCGCGGCAGCTCGCCTTACAATATCCCATCCCAGTTCATCCTCATATCTCTCTGCAGAGGCTATATGTTGACCAAATGCATCATTGGAAAATAGTAGCTTCTCTTCAGGACAATAGCTAACCATGGAATCAGGCCAGTGCAACAAGGGGGTTGAGGTAAAGGAAAGCGACCGCTCACCCAGACTTAAGGTGTCTCCGGTTTTAACCACCTGAATATCCCAATCCGCTTTAAAGTGTCGCAGTAAATTGGATTGTCCCTGCTTCGTGGCATATATCTTTGCATTCGGAGCCAGCTCCATAATTCTGGGAATCGAGCCGGAGTGATCCATTTCGGAATGATTGGAAATCACATAATCGATTTTACGGATATCGATTATACCTGAAATCCGAAAAAGCATCTTTTCCGCCAGATTTTCTTTCACTGTGTCAATCAATGTCACCTTATCATCGATAATCAGATAGGCATTATAGCTGGTCCCTTGTTCGGTCTGATATCCGTGAAAATTACGAATATCCCAATCAATGGCACCTACCCAGTAAATTCCTTTCTTAATTTCCTGAAACTTCATAGCAATTACTCCAATTTATTCTGCTCTTCACTTTTGTTCACAAATTGCCCCTTCTGCTTCATCAGCTAAGCCGTATAAATCTTTTATATGATTATTTACAATTCGCAAGCTCATTTCTTTGATCACCCCCTGTCATTCCCGCGAAAGTGGGAATCTAACAATAAAAGCCTAAGAAACCAAATGGTTTTCCGGATGCTCGCATCCGCGGGGATGACAGGCATTATTGGCAAATTAGAATGTTAATAGTACATAATCAGGATCTTTTATTTTAACGACAACTGATTTGCGAAAAAGCTCCATTAATTTCGCAATATGTCACCAAAAATACGGTCTCCTTTAATCTAAGGCAAGATTTTTATGATTTGTTGATACGCGTATTCGCCCGAAAAGTCTAATGCTAATATTTAATAAAAGGGTTACTGCCAGGATTATCATGCCAGAACTGAATCTTGTTCCTCATCGAATCGTTATCCCAAAACGGTTTAAAAACCTGTGTGGATAGACAATTCCGGGCGATATTCAATATCGCGACACGCGAACGGACACCAGCAAGCGAGAAATAACGAACTTTGTCTTCCCGGAATGTATTGTCTTTGATCCCGAATACTCCGGTTTCAGTATCCCAATGGAGAAGTACGCGATCAAGAATCTCGGAAGTTGTCCGCTTCAGGCGGTCGATCCTTCGTTTTCCGTCTCCGGTTCTTAGCTCTCGGTATTCATCGACAAAGGCCTCTATTTCGATCTCCAAAGCCTCTTTCAGTATCTTTTGAGCTCCTTCTCTGATGATTTCAGTCAACATGTCGTTAGCAGTTTCTTCTGGTCTATTTAAGTTGAATATCTTATTCTTTTTCATGGTGGTGTCTCCCTTTTGTTTGTTTATTAATTCTATGGTTAATTCAAGAGTTATAGTTGATTCTTGTGTTTGAGAGTGAAGTGGCGTACCCCTTTGTTTA
>CAZJUM010000257.1:0-2720 GCA_964549175.1 uncultured Pseudomonadota bacterium
TAAAAAATGAACTTTTTTGCACTTTTTTAATAAGTTCTGAATAGATACAAACTTTATTGAATCATTCGCGTTTTTCTAGCCGGGCAAAGCTGATTCAAAACAGATCTTGATTGAATAATTCATCTGGTCATATAATAATCGCAAGGTAATACCTTTTTAAATCTTTTAAAAATGAACAATATAATCAAGGGAATGAAATGGAAGATCTGGCTAAACAATTGGAAGAAAAGGAAAAGCAATTAAGGAAGATGAAAGAAAACAAATCCGGTTCGATGTGTGTCAACGAGCATGGCTCTACATCCAATATGAAGTTTGAAATGGAAATTGAAGAATTGGAGGATGAAGTTGCCGAGTTAAAGAAAAAACTGGAGTCCGGATCATAAAGCTTAACCCGGTTTACATAAGTGCCATGCTTCTGCTCTAATCAACGATATCAGTAATTTTGTGTTTAGAGCAGAATGGCAATCTATTGATAAGATGGCTACTCGATAATCCCATTATTCCTTTCGATAAAAATATCCCACGGTAATTACATCAAAGTCCCAATTGGATATCCATTGACTCGCATTTTGATATCGGTATTTTGCTTAAAAAGCTCCGACCATTTCAGCTTTTTGTTCGATATCCGTTGATAACTCGTCCTATTGAAGGGTGTTATTCAAGAATTCCGCAATATCGCGGATCCTTTATAGGATTTGGTGAGTGAGCAGACATGATTCTTGTATTGAGTTAAATTATTCACCATTCAACGTTTTTAAAGCATTAATAAGGGCCTGAGTACCTTTTTTTCCCTGCCCTTGTGCTTGCAGGGCGATATAAAGTTGATGGGCCAGAGCCAGACCGGGCAACGACAGATTGATTGCGGCCGCTTCTTTTAAGGCGATTCCTAAATCTTTAATGAAATGCTCGACATAAAATCCGGGTTCGTAGTCACCTTTGGTGATTCTTGGACCATAATTATTAATGGACCAAGATCCGGCTGCCCCTTTACCGATAATATTGATGACCTGCTGCTGATCCAATCCTGTTTTTGAAGCATATAATAGACATTCACACATACCAATCATGGTGCCTGCTATTTTTACCTGATTGCACACTTTGGTATGTTGCCCGGCTCCCGCGGGTCCCATTAACTCAATATTCTCTCCCATAATTTGAAATAGCGGTAATACTTCTTCGAATGTTGATTGGTCTCCTCCCACCATGATCGCCAAAGTTCCGCTTCTGGCACCAACATCGCCACCTGAGACAGGAGCGTCCAAACTTCTGATATTACTTCGCGCGGCCTTTCTGGAAATTTTTTCCGCTAATCCGGGTTCGCTTGTAGTCATATCCACAATAACGCGACAAGTGGCTTTATCGTGAAGTATACCGAATTTGCCTAAAAAAGTTTCCGCAACGTCAGTTGGAAATCCGACCATAGCGAAAACAATTTCAGCTTGCTGGCTAACTTCTGACGGTGTACCGCACCAAACCGCGCCTTTTTGGGTCAATGGGTCTGTCTTACTTTTCGTTCGATTATGGACAAATAATTCGTGGCCTGCGTTTTGAAGATGACCTGCCAGTTGCAATCCCATCACTCCGGTACCAATCCAACCAAGTTTCATTTGTGGCCTCCCATAGTGTTTATCGTTAAGACTGAAGATGTCTTTCGGTAAGTGATTTTACAATGTGTGAATTGGATTTGAAATAAATTCTCACCATCAACTATCGCTGGCTTGTTCTTATCGCAAAACACGAAGCTCACTGGAACCAGATATGCCATTTCTTTTGGGTTAAATCAAATACAACCAGAGCGACTAGCGAATAAAGGGCTTAATTCTCAAATGGCTCTAAAGTGACAGTGGACGCGTTTTGGTGAACATATCTTTTACACGGTATCGACAATTTTGGATGTTTGTTTCACCGTAATGGTCTTAGTTTGGTTGAATCGATGAAGAATCCGTATACGCTGAATTAAAAAGATCGGACGCCAAACAGGAAAAATTCCGACGGAAATGAAACAAATTATGATTATGTACAATTCGCAAGCTCATTTCTTTGATCACCCCCTGTCATTCCCGCGAAAGTGGGAGTCTAACAATAAAAACCTAAGAAAACAAATGGTTTTCCGGATGCCCGCATTCGCGGGGATGACAGGCATTATTGACAAATTAGAATGTTAATAGTGCATAATCAAGAAACAAATGATAAACCAGTCAGATTTCCCGAATAAAATATCCGTTATTTCCCTGAAGGAACGATAGTTTTGGGACTGAGCGGAGCTTGTTATAATCCTTCCGCGAGCGTCACGGGATTAAGTCAATATCGATGGAAACTCAAATAACCCGCGCATGACGTGCCCGATGGCATTATATGCGGTGTATTAATCGTGTGGATGAAGAATCTCCTTGGGGTATTGGTCGTTTTTATGTTAGCGGTTGCCATGTCGATCCGAAACGACAAACATGATAGCGCATCAGAAGACAACGATGAACTTTTGATATCAACCTTGGATCCGGATATGATAGAGGGAGTCAGAAAAACCTGGCCGCTTTATCGGGATCGACGGCCTGAAACATATGCCAAAATGTTTGAAATTTAAATAGATTGTAGAATAGGATCTTAATTTGTATCTATTCAGAACTTATTAAAAAAGTGCAAAAAAGTTCATTTTTTACTTGACAAGGTTTTTGACGGATTTTTGTTAATCCGCCTACATGAGAAAGTCTACAGAGATT
>CAZJUM010000258.1:0-2700 GCA_964549175.1 uncultured Pseudomonadota bacterium
AAACAAAGGGGTACGCCACTTCACTCTCAAACACAAGAATCAACTATAACTCTCTGATCAAAGGCTCTCTTGCCATTGCTCTGATTGTATCTTCTTTTTGAATGAAGTGTGTGATTATTGAACCGAATTGTTGAGCTGGATCTGCTGCCATCTTTTTCCTTGATTTAGTAAAAGTGTGATAAATCAAGCGGTCGAGCAAATTGTATGAGTAAAAAGAGCGGTGAATAGTCAGGAACGCATTTAGGAATGCGTTGCGAGCGTTCTCAACGATTCGGTCCTCGTAAATCGCCAGGGTCGCGTTTAGGAATGCGTGAGTTGTTCTGAAAACTATCGAATGAACACCATTTATTTATCAAAGGATTTTCGTAAATTCTCTTTAAAAATCCAATTAAAGCAAAATTACTATTGCAATTAAGTCTAAACCTGTGAAAAATAATGTCATATTTGGCAATCCCTCCATCTGATTTCGATCAGCCGTTCAAAATCGGTATAATCTCTCATTTCGCTCATCAAAATCATGCTGAAATCATTAGCCTATTTTGCAGAAGGAAGCTTATCACTCATGTATTTTGTTATGAATACATTGCTTTGGACATGTCTTTTATTTCCTATCGCCGTGCTTAAAATTGCTATCCCTTTCCGAACCTCGAGGCGGTTTTTGAATAAAGTCGCTGTTCGAATTGCCGGGTGTTGGGTATTTGTGAACAGCCTCGGTTTGCAAGTAACCGGGAAAATGAAGTTTGAAGTTGAGGGCGATGACACCCTGAAAGAAAATGAATGGTATCTGGTGATGTCTAATCATCAATCGTGGGCAGATATCCCGATTTTGCAGAAAGTTCTATATAAGAAAACCCCTTTTCTTAAGTTTTTTTTAAAGAAGGAATTGATTTGGGTGCCAATTTTAGGAGCTGCCTGGTGGGCTCTGGATTTTCCGTTTATGAAGCGGTATTCCAGGGATGAGTTACTCAAAAATCCTGCCTTGAAAAATAAAGACATCGAAATTACCCAGAAGGCATGTGAGAAATCTAAAGATACGCCAGTATCCCTCATGACATTTGTGGAAGCAACTCGTTTTACACAAGAGAAAAAAGAACGGACTGGGGCTCTTTATGAAAATCTGCTGAGGCCAAAAGCCGGAAGTGTCGGGTTTATCATGCAAACCATGGGAGATCGCTTGGATAATATTCTGGATATAACAATTTACTATCCGGAAGGTGTGCAAGAGTTATGGGGTTTTTTATGTGGGAAAGTTCGAACCGTTAAAGTAAAAATCGATAGAATACCCATCACCGAAGATCTTGTCGGAAATTATAGCAATGACACCCAATATAAAAAAAAACTACAACATTGGTTGAATCAGCGATGGGCCAAGAAAGACGAAATTATAAAGCAATATCGATCCTCATAGCTTTTGTTAGGTCCAACTATCATTAAAACCCATACCGCGTCTTATATCGAGGCTCTATAAAACTCATCCGCTCTGTTTTTCATTTCCTTGTTATCACCAGCTCTTAAGCTTATTGTTTAAAGCAAGCTTAACGAAGTGTCTCCATTATCCGTACCACATCAATCATTAATGACTTAAAAAATAATACAGAGAAACAAATTATTGTTCCGGATCAGATTTGCTGAATATCAAATTGACCACGGCCAAGATTGAGGTCCCTACAATCAGCAAAAAGGAAATGGCATTGATCACAGGCGTACTGCCATCACGCAGTTGCAGATATAAATTGATCGGCAATGTCGGTTCCGATCCCACCAGAAATATTGTGGTGTTAAAGTTCTCAAAGGACATTAAAAAAGCCACCGCGCCAGAGCTGATCAGAGCGGGTCTTAAAAATCTTAGGGTAATGTGCCAAATCACCTCAAATCGATTCGCGCCCAAGTTATAAGCGGCTTCTTCCAGTGTCCGATCGAATTTCCTCAAACGGGCGGAAACAACCAAGGTGACAAATGTGGCAATAAAGGAAAACTGCCCCAATACCACCAGCCAAAATCCCGGCCTCAAAATTTCAAAATCAATTCCAACGGTGTCTTCAAAATATATCCCCAGACTAACGCTTGCACTTAGAATGGATATCCCCAAAATAACCCCGGGTATCACCAATGGTGCGAGCATTAAAAAATACAGGGCATTCTTAAATCGAAACTCTTCCTGCTCAAATAAAAACGCCGCGCAGGTTCCCACCGTCAGAGACAAAATACTGACAAAAAACGCAGTTTTGGCACTGACCCAAATACTACTGAGGTTAATTTGATCGTGGAAAATCCCGACCCGATCGGCTTTATTTGCCGTAAACCATTCGATGGTAATTCCGTTCCATGGCAAGGAGGGAAACTGTGAATCATTAAATGCCAACACACAGGTCACCAAAAGCGGTACGAATAAAAATATGAAAAAGGCCAATATGTAAAACCTGAATCCCCAGGAGTATGTTTTAGATAATGGTAAAGATCGAATCATTGCGCTACCTTACTGAGTTTTTGTCCTGTGAGTTTGAGTGCCAACCAGATAATGGCGGACGATAAAGCAAGCAGTAAAAACCCAAACGCGGCGCCTTGGTTCCAATTCAAACTGGCAATAAACTGATTGTAAATTTGCTCAGTAAACCAAAGCGCATTTTTACCGCCCATTAAATTGGGAGGAGATATAGTCAAATGTTGTGTTCAAAAAAGTTAAGCAGCAATATCCCTTTC
>CAZJUM010000259.1:0-2690 GCA_964549175.1 uncultured Pseudomonadota bacterium
CCTGCTTGCTTGGACACTATTTAATGAAATAGTTACGCGGTGTCTTAATCTTTTTATTGAGCAAGGCAATTTGATGAAAAAAATGCGATTCCCGCGTATTACTCTTCCGAGTATAGTAGTTGGCTCAAGCTTACTTAATAATTTTTTTCTTTTGGTGGCCATACTGGGAATTTTTGTGTTGTTGGGGCATGGTTTCTCACCTGCTATGCTGTGGATTTTGCCGTTGACGTTAATTCTAGTCGGTTTTGCTTTGGGTATAGGACTAGTGCTGGGCGTGATGAATGTTTTTTTACGCGATGTGGGTCAGGTTGTACCCATTTTCCTTCAAGTGTGGTTCTGGTTTACCCCGATTGTCTATCCGGAAAATATCATCCCGGGAGCATATCGTCATTGGCTAGCTATTAACCCCTTTTACCACTTCACCTCAGCATATCAGAGTATTCTTGTTTATGGCAAAAGTCCTGAACTTAGCGGATTGTTCATCGTTGGAATTTTATCTCTAATTTTATTAATGCTGAGTTTGTTTCTGTTTCGCCGCTCAAGCGAAGAGATGGTGGATGTTTTATGAGTGTTCTGAAAGTTAAAGGCGTTGGGAAAGCCTACCGAAATTATCGTAGCGAATGGCACCGTTTTGCACGATGGTTCGGCTTTTCGTTAAAAGCCGTTAATGAAACATGGGTGTTGCAAAATATTAATTTCAATGTTCAGCCTGGGGAATCTATCGGCATTATTGGTCAAAATGGGGCTGGAAAAAGTACGCTGTTGAAAATTATCGTGGGCACCCTAATGCCGACAAGTGGGCAAGTGCATGTCAATGGTCGCATTGCCGCTATTTTAGAGTTAGGCATGGGGTTTAACCCGGAATTGACTGGACAACAAAATGTCCGCCATGCAGCCGCTTTAATGGGGTTTTCTGCTACAGATATTGAAGAAGCAATGCCAGCGATTGAAGCTTTTGCTGATATTGGAGAATATTTTGACCAGCCTGTGCGCACCTATTCAAGCGGGATGCAGGTGCGTGTGGCTTTTGCTGTCGCTACCACTTGGCGACCTGATATATTAATTGTAGATGAAGCGCTTTCGGTGGGCGATGCTTATTTTCAATACAAATGCTATAATCGAATAAATAAGTTTAAAGAAGCGGGGATGTCTTTAATTCTCGTTTCACATAGTGTTGAGGATATTGTTAAACACTGTGATCGCTCTATTTACATTAGTAATGGAAAACTGATTTCTGATGGTTCCCCACGTGAAATCAGTAACATTTATCTTGATGCGATATTTGGACGAAAAGAAACAAAGCAAAAAACTATGATAGAAATTGATATAGCAAAACCAGACTATTGGATGTCTGAATCTGTTGAAGATTCTTTTCATTTATGTAGGGGCTACAATAAAGCTGAACATCGTTGGGGGCATGGTGGCGCATCAATAATTGAGTACAAAATTGTCAGCGGCGGAGAGGAGTTTCCAGCCAAAATTAATAGTGGGAGTATTACAGATTTTTATTTCAAAGTTCGTTTTGATAATGATTACGACAGTGTCGTACCCGGCTTTTTAATCAAGACCCTTGATGGTGTTTTTTTATATGGTACAAACGCTTTTCTTGCGTCTAATCAAAGGGAGATAGAAGCAGTAGAAGCTGAAACCATAAAAACATATAAATTTTCAATACCCCTTTTTTTGAATGAAGGCAACTACCTTATATCTTTTGGTATTTCTTCTGGTGCTCCAATGAGTGAGTTAGTGCCTCTCGACCGAAGATATGATTCAGTGATTATTTCCATCATAATTGATCAACCATTCTGGGGCATTGCCAACCTGAATGCCACTTATGACTGCAAAGGTTATAGCTGATGCGTTTAGTGAAGAGTATTGAGCAATATGTAGCCGCTCTGCCAGAAAAATATCAGCCAATCTTTAACCACGCTGAACTATCAGACGGGACTTCGCGTTCTTGTTTTGATCGTTTGAGCGAAATTCTCAAAGTTCATAATACCCTTAGAAACAAACTAAACCGGCCTGTTAGAGTGTTAGATCTTGGCTGTGCTCAAGGGTTTTTTAGCTTGAACCTCGCAAAGGAAGGGGCAGAAGTTGTAGGGATTGATTACCTTTCAGAAAATATAGATATTTGCAATGCATTAGCTGCAGAAAATCATGGTTTTGATGCCACGTTTAGAACTGACAGAATTGAGGATGTGATTACGTCAATTTCTGATGGCCAATATGATTTGGTTTTGGGATTGAGTGTTTTTCATCATATTATTCATGAAAAAGGTATTGATGAGGTTAAGCATTTACTTTCATTGCTGGCTCAGGGTGTCGAATGCATGATTCTTGAGCTTGCCCTGGCTGTCGAACCGCTATACTGGAGCAAATCCCAGCCGCAAGAATTTGATGTATTACTTGACGATATAGCATTTGTTTATCAATTAGGCTCGTTTTCTACGCACCTTTCCTCTGTAAAGCGTCCGCTTTTTGTCGCCAGTAACCGTTATTGGATATTGGGTTCTGACATACAGAAAATATTAAGCTGGTCGACATATCCTCACGACCTTGCAAAAAAAGTTTACCGTGGAACCCGTCGCTATTTCATTTCTTCAGACAGTGTGCTTAAGATCTACCATTTTAATCATGGAGTTATAGTTGATTCTTGTGTTTAAGAGTGAAGTGGCGTACCCCTTTGTTTA
>CAZJUM010000260.1:0-2669 GCA_964549175.1 uncultured Pseudomonadota bacterium
TGTCAAGTAAAAAATGAACTTTTTTGCACTTTTTAAATAAGTTCTGAATAGATACACTTGATATAGCTTTAATATGTTTAAAAGCCGGCTCCAAAATTAAAGCGGAGTATTCTCATATAAATTCCTCCCGCTTGTTTCAGTCATTCAACTTTTGGATTTGCGAAATTGCGGGGTAAGTGACAGCCGCTTATTTACAGCGGGATTCATTTATTTTAAATAAAGTATACTTGGTGTCAAAAACCCGAATTTATCCGTAATCATGACTGCTTGCTGCTGTTGGTAGCGAAAAACATATCCTAAATCCTACAACATTCATGTCAAAATACTCATACAATTGTACTGATAAATCTATTATTTTACCGTATTTTAAACAGTATTATGTGCGCTATTATTTCAAATTAATCCCACAATTTTTAACGGCCAATTTGATCACGATTTTTTCAAGTTTATTGAATCTGGCGATGTTATATGCATGTTATAATTTATCTGATGATATATTACTTCCTTTGATTTTGTGCTTCTGCATCAATGGGTATGTTGTGGGAGATCACCTTGACGGGATGCAGGCAAAGGAGACAAAAACAGGGTCGGCATTGGGGGAATTTTTAGATCACTATTTTGATGTCTACAATGGCTCCATTATACTTTTGGTCACCTTTCTACTTGTGGGCATTTCTAATATCCCAAAAGAAGTTTTTTACTTTATGTTTTGGCTGAATTTTCTGGCCTTTGGGGCAACGATGACTGAAGAGTTGGAGACAGGTAGTATAACATTTGGAAAAATAGGGACACTGGAAGGGTTAGTGATCCTTATTTTTGTTTATCTATCGTGGAGCATTACGCCAATTCGTGAGTTTTGGAATAGTGAAATGGTTTGGGGCTATTCATGGTACTGGGCTATCTTGGTTTGTGTGGGATTAGGGTATTTGATAACCACCTTGGAAATTCTAATTCGGATTCGCATGTTTCCCGGGCATTTTTTTGTGTTTACGATGATCAGTTTCCTATTGGTTTGCGTATTAATTCTATCAGATGCTTCTTTGTGGCAGGGATGGTTGCTCGCGACATTGCTGGGAGGAGAATATACAGTGAAAGTGTTGGAAAGTCATTTACTACAAAAGAAATCGAAGCATACGGATTTTGCGGCCATTACAGCGATAATAATTCTATGCGGGCTAGCCGTGTTTCGCATGGGGGACTCGTCGTTGACGGGAGTTCTGTTGGATGGTCTTACCCTGTATTTGATTGCCAAAGTAATTTACCTTTTCACATGTGTTTTTACTCAACTCCGGCAGCATTGGCATTGGGTTAATCCACATTTCTCCGGAAGAAACAAGAAGTAATGTTCCGTCTCTCGGTTATGAAGAAGTGAGTTTGTGTACTAGTTTTTCCAGTTTTTTTAATCTATTGGTGATTCTGTCAATACTATTCAATAAGGCTTGATTTTTTTTCCACTTCTTAAAAGGTCTTGCTGGCATTCCGGCCATGGTGGAATTACTTTTCGTATCAGCCAAAACCGCCGTCCTGGCCAGGAGAGTCACATGATCACCGATTTCCAGATTATCCCTAATGCCTGATTGTCCCCCCATAATCAAGTGATGCCCCGTCCGTGTGCTCCCCGCTATTCCGGATTGCCCCGCTATAAATGAGTGTTCCCCAACTTCAACATTATGAGCGATATGGACCAGGTTGTCGAACTTGGAACCTTTACGAATAATTGTGTTATAAAACCGTGCTCGATCAATGGCCGAACCGGCACCGATTTCAACATCATCTTCGATTATGACACCCCCTACCTGAGGAATCTTAACATTAACACAATTCCTTTGGTAATACCCAAATCCGTCTGATCCTATCACTACATTAGAGTGGAGAATCACATTGTTTCCGATGGTGCAGTGATCCGAGACAGACACATTAGGGTGTATAATACAGTGTTTGCCTATGGTTGAGTCATTCATGACTACCACACCAGCTCGGATAACCGAATGATCTCCTATCGCGACATTATCATAGATCACCGCTCTCGGATCAATGGTCACAGCCTTCCCCAATTTGACATTTTCACCGATTGAAGCTTCAGGGCTAATTAAATTGCTTTTGGCAACCGGTTGATGAAGAAGTAAAGTGGCCTGGACATGAGTGGCCAGCGGATCTTTTGAAAAAATGAGGTTATTCGAAGTTTTATGGGAATAACTTTCCGGGACAACCACAGCACTTTGTCGATGAACTCGAACGGAACTCAAATCCTTTTCCTCGCACTCAAAAATGCCATCCGGAACAGGTAAATTAGCCAGTTCTTCCGAATTAGTGACATAGCTAAGAGCATTGGCACGGCTTCCTATTTGATCAATTCCGCACACCTGAGTAATCAGGGTATCACCATCACCTGTATAGCTTACGCCCAACTTATTACAAAGTTCGTCTAGTTGAAAACTCATATTAAAAATACAATCATGGAAATAGAGGTTAAAATCGCTTCGGGAATTTAAGTATTGGCTTTGTTATTCTGTATTCTGATAGCACCTTTCAAAAATAGCCACATCAATATGCATACGGCAAGCTATTTGAACATAATAATTGCTCTTTGCGTCAAAGTCTTTTAATGGCACATAATTGAGTTATAGTTGATTCTTGTGTTTGAGAGTGAAGTGGCGTACCCCTTTGTT
>CAZJUM010000261.1:0-2647 GCA_964549175.1 uncultured Pseudomonadota bacterium
ATAGCTCTTCGAGACTATGGAGCCACCAGAGAGAAATTAGCTGAACAGTTACAAAC
Source organism: uncultured Pseudomonadota bacterium (assembly GCA_964549175.1). Lineage (GTDB taxonomy): Bacteria > SAR324 > SAR324 > XYD2-FULL-50-16 > XYD2-FULL-50-16 > CAZJUM01. Next base: position 57 of record CAZJUM010000261.1, read on the forward strand.
GTGAATGATTAGAAAATACCTATCGAAAATCTTGTACGGACTTTTTCAGAGAGGTATTTTTTCGTTCAGACACCAGATAGTAATATCAGGTCCGCTCATTCGAGGGTCATTGACTGACCGGTGCTAAAGTGATTTAGGATATCGGTGTGCCCAGGGAATTTCCAGATGCTCAAAAGGCCTCAATTGCCATAACTCACCATAAAAAACTGGACAATCGCTTGGCGCGCTAAATCATTTGCTGGAATTCGTCAGGCGAGTCAAATTTGATCTTAATGCTGGGATGATTCGTTAACGAGAGAAAGGAAGTTACAGAGACGATTCTTAAGTCCCCGCTCAATTCTAAATATCTTTTCGCTTTGACTTTCAAATCCCGCTTTTAAGACTTCCAGAGCCAGATTATCATCGATCAAATTCCCACAGGTGAAGATATCCACGGCGCAATATCCACTTTCCGGCCAAGTGTGGACCGTTATATGAGACTCAGCAATGACCACAACACCGCTAACACCATGGGGTGAAAATTTATGGAAACAATGATTCACCACAGTTGCGTTTGCTGCCTTAGCGGCATTTAACATGATGGTATTAATCGCTTTGGTATCGTTTAGGATTGTCTGACTGCAATCGTAAAACTCAATAATGAGTTGGGTGCCGAAAGGCTTTTGCTCAATTATCGGAAAGACTTCGGAATGGCTCATCTGAAAATGATCCTGGAAAAGTGAGAGATTAGTCGATATCTGTTATCTCTAATCTTTCATCATCTTTTCTGCAAGCAAATAGCCTGATCAAAGTACTTTTTATCCCGTTATTTCAGCCTATTATCCTTGTTTCTTTAAAACGTTTTTTGTGACTTGGTTCAACGGGCTCTGTTGTGAAAATCACCTTATATGATAGGAAATCACCAAAAGCCATCAGGTAAACAGGAGCACCAATGAGTGATTTCAAAGCAGACCGGATTCCGGTTTATAATCAGGCTATTCGCGAACTGAAGGAAGAAGGTTTCTTAAATGAGAAGGTTTTCCATGGAAATGATATCCTTTGGTTCTCAAGCATACAGCATCTCTGGAATCACTTTATCCTTGATATTTCAAAACAAATCAATATAGATTGAGCTTTTTTGTAAAACCAATATTATCTCAGACGATAAAAAAGGCCCCCATGAAAATAGCTGTACAAATTAAAGATGGCCCCTATAACCATCAAGCCGCTGATACAGCGTATCACTTTATTCAAGCAGCCAGAAAAAAAAAGCACGATGTCTTCGCGGTATTTCTGTATCATGACGGCGTTTATAATATTACTAAGTATTCCGAGCCACCCAATGATGATCGAAATATTGCTAAACGTTGGTCAGAGCTAGGCGCGGATGGCGTTACAATTTACGCCTGCATTGCTGCCGCTAAACGTCGAGGCATTACCAACTCCCAAGTTGGCGAAGATCTAATTATGGAAAACACTGAAATCACCGGCCTGGGGCAGTTGACCGACATCGCGATTGAGGCTGATCGACTCGTAACTTTCGGAGATTAGGAGTAAGACATGACAGAAGAAATATATGACGATGACGAAATTGTAAGAAAGATCATGCACGTTGTCCGACGAGCTCCTCACGGAACAATCTACTCATATGAAGCATTAGAAACTGTTCTGATTATGGCAGCTTACGACCAGGATATATCAATGACTTTCATTGATGATGGTGTTTATGTCTTGAAAAAAGGTCAAGACACCTCTGATATCGAAATCAAAGGTTATATGAAAACATTTACCGCTTTGGATGATTACGATGTCGAAAAATTGTATGTTGACAGACAGTCATTGGAAGAGCGAGGCCTCACAGAAGACGACCTGATTGTTGACGTTGTGGTATTGGATTCCGCTGAAATCGGAAAATTAATGGCTGAGCAATACGCGATTATTCCCAACTGACCAGAGGAAAAGCTAACACCAGCCAAAAAACCAAATTATTGTTTAACCCCCAAAAATCCAAAAGGTAAAATATGTTACATATGATTAACCAATCACCTTTTCGGGCACCATCGCTGAAAACAGCTATGCGTTTTGTGCAAGCTGATGATGTCATTCTTTTGATTGAAGATGGCGTTTACGGCGCACAGGATAATAACGCATTTTCCGATAAGCTTAAAAAAGCAATGGAAAATAACGAAGTTTACGCATTGGGACCAGACTTAAAAGCAAGAGGAATCAGCAGTTTACTCGACGGCATCAAAACTATCGATTATGAGGGCATGGTCGATCTTGTTGAGAAGCACAATGTGAATACTTGGTTATAATTCATTGGTGATCAATAAAAAACGTCGTTTCGGCGGCGGTTCTCCCCAACAAATAGTGCCTTAGCGTTTATTAATGAACTCAGGAACGCTTAATCCTTTTTGAGATTGAACAATATTTTCTGGCGTCGCGAGCTCCGAAAAAAATTTATGTTCGCATTTAGGGGGCATACGCACTCATCATCTTAGGGGATATCAATAGTATCTAAGCATATTTTATTTTTTGTTGATATTTGCTCTGCGCCTAAAAATGAGTTATAGTTGATTCTTGTGTTTGAGAGTGAAGTGGCGTACCCCTTT
>CAZJUM010000262.1:0-2647 GCA_964549175.1 uncultured Pseudomonadota bacterium
CTGATCTACATTGATCCGCCCTTTGATGTGGGAGCTGACTTTTCCATGGATATTGCAATCGGCGGTGAAACCCTGACCAAAAAGCCCAATGTGCTGGAGGAGATCGCCTACCGGGACACCTGGGGTAAGGGGGCGGATTCTTTTATCAGCATGATTTATGAGCGTCTTGTGCTGATGCGGGATCTACTGGCCGAAGATGGTAGTATTTATGTGCATTGTGACTGGCGAGTGAATAGTTATATCCGGTTGGTTTTGGATGAGGTATTTGGGAAAGAAAATTTTATAAATGAAATTACATGGCGACGAACACGCACTCATAACGATGCAACTACATGGGCTGCAATAATGGATACTATCTTTTGTTATTCAAAAACCAAAAGATATATCTGGAACAAACAATATTCCCCACAATCAAAAGAAGATATAAAAAAAAGATATCGATTTGAAGAAAACGATGGACGACGTTATAGATTAGGCCCAATAGATAGTCCTAATCCACGGCCAAATATGATGTATAAATGGAAGGGCTTCATTCCTCCTAAAAAAGGTTGGCGATATTCAAAAGAAAAAATGGCTGAACTTGATGCTGAAAATCGAATCTATTACCCTTCAGACAAAAAGAAGCGCCCTGCTACAAAACTTTATCTTGATGAATCAAAAGGAGCATTGTTGGGAAACGTTTGGACTGACATTCCTGCATTACAGGCATCAGCAAAAGAACGAATTGACTACCCCACACAAAAACCAGAAGTTTTAATAGAACGCATCCTCAAAGCATCATCCAACGAGGGTGATATCGTTGCCGACTTCTTCTGCGGTTCCGGCACCACGGCCGCAGTGGCTGAAAAGCTTAATCGCAAATGGATCTGCTCTGACCTGGGTAAATTCGCCATCCACACCACACGAAAACGCATGATCGGGGTGCAGCGCGGCCTAAAAGTCGATCATAAAAGCTGGCGGGCCTTTGAGATCCTGAATCTGGGCAAATATGAGCGCCAGCATTATATCGGAGTCAATCCGGATCTTCGGGAAGAAGAAAAACAGCAGCAATTAAGGGAACGGGAAAAGGCGTTTTTAGAATTGATCCTTCATGCCTACAGAGCCGAGGGTGTGTCCCAGTTCAACTGTTTCCAGGGAAAAAAAGCAGGTCGTCTTGTGGCCGTGGGGCCGGTGAACCTGCCGGTTACCCGCCTTTTTGTGGAAGAAATAATTTTGGAGTGCCGCCAGAAACATATCACCAGGGTGGATATCCTGGGATTTGAATTTGAGATGGGGTTGTTCCCCAATATCCAGGAAGAGGCAAAGAGCAAGGGCATTGACCTTGCCATGAAATATATCCCAAGAGATGTGTTTGACAAACGGGCCGTTGAAAAGAACCAGGTGGTTTTTCATGATGTCTCGTTCATTGAAGTCAAACCCCTTTTCGGCAAGGGGAAAAAGAAGCGCCATATGGCCATTGAGCTGACCGATTTTTCTGTTTTTTATTCCCAGGATTCGGCTGATGCAGAGACCAGCCTTAAAAAGAGAAAGTCCAAAGTGATTGTGGACAAGGGCCAGGTGGTTAAAATCAGCAAGGACAAGGATGGTATTGTCAAGCGTGAAGTGCTGACCCAAAAATGGACGGATTGGATCGATTACTGGTCCGTGGATTTTGATTTTGAATCCAAGCGGGAAATCCTGCGGGTGAAAAATCCTGAAAGTGGTGAAACTGAAGAAATCTGGAGTGGGGATTATGTGTTTGAAAATGAATGGCAATCCTTTAGAACAAAAAAAGATCGGACTTTAGAACTACAAAGTGCCTTTATGGAGCGTCTACCAGGAAGGCGTAAAATTGCCGTAAAAGTAGTGGATATTTTCGGGAATGATACCATGAAAATCATTGAGGTGACCGTGTGAGTAAGACAAAGAAAATGGATGTTTTGTCCCAACCGGTAAGGCTGTTTCATCACCGGGACGAGGATTTTATTTCGCTTACTGATATTGCCCGGCACAGAGATACTGAAAGGGGCGATTATATTATCCAGAACTGGATGCGCAACCGGAACAGTATTGAATTTTTAGGCATTTGGGAACAGTTGAACAACCCGGATTTTAATTCCATCGAATTCGATGGAATTAGAAAACAGGCCGGGCTCAACAGTTTTTCACTGACACCAAAACGGTGGATCAACGCCACAGGCGCCATCGGCATCATTGCAAAAACCGGTCGCTATGGCGGCACCTTTGCACATAAGGATATTGCGTTTGAGTTTGCCTCCTGGGTTTCTGTTGAATTTAAGCTTTACCTGATTAAGGAATTCCAGCGGCTCAAAGATGAAGAGCAAAAACAGCTCGGGTGGGATATTAAACGCAATCTGGTGAAAATCAATTACCGCATTCACACCGATGCCATTAAAAAGAACCTGATCCCCGAAGAACTGTCAAAAAACCAGATCAATTTTGTCTATGCCTCGGAAGCGGATGTATTGAATGTGGCCCTGTTCGGCATGACGGCAAAACAATGGCGGGATGGGAACGCGGGACAAAAAGGAAATATCCGCGATTACGCCAATATTTCACAACTGGTTTGCCTTTCAAACCTGGAAAACCTAAATGCTCTTTTCATTAATGAAGGCCTGGATCAGAAAAACCGGCTCAAAAGACTGAA
>CAZJUM010000263.1:0-2646 GCA_964549175.1 uncultured Pseudomonadota bacterium
GGCGTAGCCTTGCGGAGTCTTAATGTAAAATCATACAGACTCCATAGCTCTTCGATACTATGGAGCCACCAGAGAGTGCTTAATATAGGCCACGCATCCAAAATGTTCGGGTTTTCATAAGTTAGTAACGCTTTTTTTGTAAAATTGGAATCAAAAACCGAAATTTCCAAATTTAGGCAGGAAAGGAAATCTGAGGAATGGTATCAAGGCGGTCAAGTGCTTGGGCCGGGAAGTTTGCTGGTGGCGAGACCAGGAATTGAACCAGGGACACGGGGATTTTCAGTCCCCTGCTCTACCGACTGAGCTATCTCGCCAAACTGGTATAAGTTTGACCAAATGATTTTTCCTTCGTCAAGGAAAGATTAAAGAAATTCATAGTGCTTTGAGTTTCTGTCAAATTTAGCACTCTACAGGCCATCTATTCCATCCATCTATTCGCTTGAATGAGTTCATATGTTAACTGATCCGCCGCCAATAACTTTTTTTCCATGATATCAAAATTCGCTTTGGACTCACTTTCACCAATAAATCCCGTTTCCAGCCGGTTTTTGAGTGAATGCCGCAAATACGCGTTTTTATAGATCACTCCCATAATTGATCCTTCTCTGATATAGGCGATGGGAGTTCGATTCCGGTCCAATAGTGATGTTCCCAGGGTACTGAATCTCCCCTGCAATCCCATTATATCAATTAGGGTCGGGAACACATCCAATTGTGAGGAAACTGTTGAAATAACATGATGATCAAACACTTCCGGCGCGTAAATAATCAGCGGAATATGGAAGCGCTCTTTGAAACCGCCGCTTTGATAGTGAGCCAGGGCGTGGTCGGCGGTAAAGAGAAAAACCGTGTGGTTAAACCACGGGTGTTTCTTCAAGCGTTTGATAAACTCTCCGATGCTCCAATCCGAATAGTTAAGGGTATTTAAAAAGCCCGATTCCTTATTTTTGAAATGCGGGTATTTCTCCAGTCCGTCTGGCAATCGAGGATAGGGTGTGTGAGTGGTACTTGTGACAATGTATGCTAAAAATGGTCGTTCCGCCTTTTCTATTCTATCGGCGGCAAACATAAAGGTCTCGTAATCCCATCCGTACTTTGCGGCATCGGGATCAGGATATTCCAATAAAATCGGCATATCCTCCATCCCGTAGAACTCTTGAAATCCGACTGAACCCGCTATCGCGTCGGTCCTGAATGAACGCCTTTTTAAACTCTGTACAAAAATCGTAGCGTACCCATTGGCCTGAGCCAAATATCCCAGCTTTGAGTAATTGGCCAATAATCCAATACCGATGGTGGGCAACCCTATGGTTGATCCGATACCGGTAAGAGTGGATTGTAATCCCTCAACACTCCGCTGGCCGGACGCGTAAAAGTTTGTGAACATCAATCCTTGTCGTGCCAGGCGGTCTAAATGAGCTGTCACTTTCAGATTGTTTCCGGCAAACGCGTCAACATATTTAAAACTCAGACTCTCAGTTAATACCAACACCAGATTTAATTTCCGTCCGGTTTTTGGGGGTGAGTGAGTTCTTTGGACAGGAAATTGTTTATTCAAATTGGCCTTTCCCTTAAAAAGAATATCAATCGCTTGATCTTCCGAGAAAAAATGGTGATTCACATTTTCCGATTTCAATGACGAATGCATCATGCTGAATATCCCATTCATCACCAAATTCCCGTATTTGGTATCACCAGAAGCAAAAGCATCGATAATCGTAATGGGTTTACTGCCAATTCCCCCTCTCCCGACAACAATCAGTAAAACAAGCCATGCGATAAACCGAAACCAGCGATATCCCAAGGATGTTATCCAAGAGGTATTCATTTTTAAAAACCGCCAAGAAACAATCCCCAGCACAATGATTCCGACAAAAAAAGCAAGCAGATAAGGTATGAAAATGCTTAGAGACATTTCGGCGACAGTGACCGCGTCTTCGCCGCGCATTGTCAATAGCTCGTATGAAATGTGGCGTTTCACAAAATCGAAATATACAATATCCCCAATCAACAGACCCATTACAGGAATCAATGTCAAAATAACGATTCCTGATAACAACGCTGACCAATATTTATGGGAGCAAATTCGAAAGGGGAGATTCAATAATAAAACAGGTATAGAGATCAAGATAGTGACAGAAGCAAGGTCAAACCTCAATCCCTCGACAAATGAGAACAATATTCTTGATATCCCCAGCTCTTTAAAAAAAGGAAAATAGAGTATCACCAAACCCGCTCTCGCCAATAAGAATATCGAGAGAGCGATCACATATAACAACACACTCCTTTTTATCTGACTCATACGATACACCAGCTTATTCATGTTGGTTCCGCCAATCCAAATCTTCCGTTGGTAACACTTACACCGGAGCCTCAACGCGCCACAAGGATATAAAAAGGATCGTCATTAAGCAATTGAAAAAGAATCATCCGAACCGGGGAATAATTAACAAAAAGGAAAAGAAGCGACTTGCCAGAGAAGTAACTGAGGCGGTAGCGCGGGGTTAGGGTTTTTCCGCGAGTTTAAATATCCCGATTGAGGAATTGACGGACGTTGAGGAACAAACTCAATTTAATCATATTATCGGATGAGGTAACTGTTCAGCTAATTTCTCTCTGGTGGCTCCATAGTCTCGAAGAGCTATG
>CAZJUM010000264.1:0-2626 GCA_964549175.1 uncultured Pseudomonadota bacterium
GAAAGGGATATTGCTGCTTAACTTTTTTGAACACAACATTTGACTATATCTCTTTCCGGAATTGATAAAACATTTGTCAGTGAGTCAAAAATAGAGTCTACTCTTTCTGGCCTAATAAAAGTCTGCAATGAGCCAAAACTTGGAGGGAAAGAAGAAATAAAACCACTGTCTAAAAGCTCAAGTAACCTAAAGTCATGGCTTGAAAAGAAAATAAATGTTGAGATCTATTTATCAGAAATTGAAAAACAAGTAAAAATTGAACTTTCTAGATATCAATATATAAAGTTCTGTGGAAACATGTCTAAACATTCTCTCGGCAGATTGGGGAATGTTGCGAATGACATTAGAAAAATTTTTAAATCCAATAACATAGAAATTGATATTCAAGAAGTTTTCAAAAGCCGTGAAAACATCCTTGATCGTTTTAGAGCAGACATTTTTTTGTACCAATCGAGTACAATAGTTGAGATGCTCCTTGAAATACGATGGTCCATTGCCGAGTATTTGAAACCAGTACTAACACGACAGATTAGATATAAACCAAAAGATTGGATGCCAAATTTCTATCAATTTGATATTCCGCAAGAGATTGAAGATAAGCTAATCAGGTACTTATTCTGGGAATTAATGAGTGATGTAAAAGTGCGTAAGAATTTCTTTAGAATAAAGGTTGATGAAATATTAAAGCGAAGATACTGATATTTAATTTATAACAAATTTATAAACCGGCCAGCATATCGCCCACGGTGGGGCTTTTCCCAAAGCTCCGTGGCAAAGGTCATTGTTAAACCACCATCAGTGCAGCTGCCGGTTATAACGGCGTTGGGCAGTAAGGCAATGGAAGCGCGCCCATCTTTATAATGGGGTTTGATAGATGAAAAGCTTTATCGCATATAGCTTCGGCTTTCTTGGTTTCTTGATGCAAGGTGGTGCCGTGATAGGGCTGCCTGTATATGTATTTTTCTTTGGAGGGTCTGGCTGGTGGTTCTTGGCATTTTTTCCCTTAGGATTCGCAGGAATGATCCCTCTCTCAATTATGTTGTTAATGCTCAAGGATAAAGAAAATGGATCAGAAGCTCATGAATGGAAAAGCCAAGAGCTTTCTATCTGTTTTAGGCCGCAACCAAAAGATCAGATTTGGGGCGCTTTGACGGCACAAAAAGCAGATACAGCTCAGCAAGGCTTTATTAAGGCGGTAGGACGAGCAAATTTGGATAAATACACCGATACAAACTCATTACCATCAGAAGCTATAGATACAATTTGCGATGTAGCGAATGAGTTCGGAGAACAAAACGACTTGACTCCATTCTTCATCATTCTATTGGCGCACCAATACGTAGATGCAGATACAAGGATGCGCCAACTTCGCGAAACCCGTTGGGTCGCTTCGATGGTGTCGCGTTCAAACTATGCTCCACCGCCGGAGTCGTATGTGAAATACATTAAGTCCACCTACTTCTCTCGGGGTGAATGAATGTTTGCCCAACAAGGAGCTCGTGTGGGACGCTCCGCTTCATTGCGCGCCCCACAGCTTTGGCGTTAGCGTGCGGGAATGAACTTACACTTCAGTCAAAGGAGGTAAAAATGAGTACGATAAAAGTGAACAATGCAGAGTTGTATTATCAATCAGTGGGGAACGGATCAGAAACGTTTCTTTTTTCGCATGGATATCTGATGAACAATACAATGTTCAATGGACAAATTGATGCATTTAAGGATCGGTTTCGTTGTGTTTCCTTTGATCATAGGGGACACGGGCAAAGTGAAGTCACAAAAAACGGGTATGAATTAGATAATCTGGTTACCGATGCTATCTCCTTGATTGAAGCGTTGGATGTGGGTTCTGTGCATTTTGTAGGCACGTCCACAGGCGGATTTGTTGGGATGCGAATTGCTTTACGCCGCCCAGATTTGTTGAAATCATTGGTGTTGATGGACACATCGGCAGAAGCAGAAAGTCAGACAGCGTTGAGGCAATATAATTTGTTGCTATGGATGGTCAAATATGTAGGTTGGTGGGCAGTCATTGGACAAGTCCTGCCAATTCTATTCTACAATAGTTTCTTGAAAGATGGTTCCCGGAAAATTGAAGTGAAGAATTGGCGAAATATTGTTACCGGGCATAGCAAAAAGGGGATAGTGCCTTTTGGTAAAGGCATTTTTGAGCGAAAAAGTGTATTGGAACAGCTTGCAGACTTGTCGTTACCAGCAGCTGTCATTGTTGGCGAGCAAGACATTGCGACAACACCAGATTTTGCACAAAGGATGGCAGACGTCATTCCTAATGCGAAATTGTACAAAATTCCAGATGCAGGCCATTCAGCAGCGGTTGAAAAACCAACTGAGGTTGCTGATGCTATGCGAGATTTTTACACCAGTGCGGGGATTATTTGACGCGTAAAATCGGTTGTTTGCCACTGGAAAACACAAACACAGGCTAACAAAAGGATTGAGAAGGATTGCAAGGGGGTGCGTTTTTCTCGAAAGTTTGATCTTAGGTTGAAAGCTGAGTGCCATTAAGAAAGTTCGGTGTCCCCCCTTGCAACCTCTCATCCTAAGCGTATCTGCAAAACAACCCACTCTGCGCCAGAGTGTAGCGTTGAGAAAAAGTGGCAAAAAATAA
>CAZJUM010000265.1:0-2556 GCA_964549175.1 uncultured Pseudomonadota bacterium
CAGGGTGGCTCCATAATGGCGTAGCCTTGCGGAGTCTTAATGTAAAATCATACAGGCTCCATAGCTCTTCGAGACTATGGAGCCACCAGAGAGAAATTAGCTGAACAATTACCTTTTATGAAAAAAAGAAATTCGGGTGAGAATATAATATGACCTATTGAAAGGACTACACTTGATTAGCGGTTTGATAAAGCCAGACATATTTAATTGTACTATCCGTAATTGGCAATGAAAATAAACAATCCGGTCTATAAACTCTCGTTTTTTTTATTTCTGCTATTGTCAGGCTATTTGCTATTCCAAAATCAGGAAGAGAAAATTGAACCAATCCCTGTTTTTCGCAGAGCCACCAATGAAATCCCAGATACCTTAAATCATCATAAATTGGGATCAATCGAACAAGCTTTAATCAGCAATTTAATGGTTGAGGGACTTTTTTCCGTTAACGAATTTTCAGAAATTGAGCCGACTTTAGTTCAAGAATGGAATTCTAATGAGGATGACACCGTTTATCATTTTAAAATCAAAGACGATATATACTTTCATGATAACTCCCTGATGTCGTCCAAGGATGTTGTCTCGTCCCTTAATGATTTGATTAAAGACCAATCCGTTCAAAGGGACTGGTATCGGAAAATTAAAAAGATCGATTTGCTGGAAAGCAATTGGGTCAGAATTGAGTTGCGCAGACCAATACCAAATCTAATTCTGCAACTCGCCGGAGACATCATAAAAGTCAGCAAACCTTCAAAAAATAGCAGTTATCGAATAGGAACGGGACCCTTTAAGTTTGATCGGATTACTCGATTCAAGGGGAAAAAAGTACTCCGGTTGAAACAATTTGAAGCATACCATAAAAAACGCCCGGCAATAATGATCTTTGAATTTTGGGAATTGAATGAGCTAGACACAATTCAGCTCTCCCAACAAGGGTTTATCCATGACGCATCGGGAATTTCTTTACAACCAAATTTAATCAATGCAAGTAAAAAATTAGTTAAAGTTAATAATCCGGGCTTTATAACACGGCTTATCAGCTTCAATGCCCGGAATCCCAAACTTCAAAAGATAGACGACCGGATATGTCTTGCCAACTTGTTCCCCAAAAAAGAGGTAGTCAATAGGTTTTTCGCGGGTGAGGAAATAGCGACTGGTTATTTACCGCATTCATTAATGGGGTCAAATATTAATCCATCCCTAAGAAAATCAGAGAATTGCAAAAATATTAAAAATAAGGAGTTGGTTCTTGATTATTCGGGAAAAAAAGATAATGCGGGAAAAATGTGTGCGTTCTTAAAAGACCGGTATAAAAAAAATGATATTGTTCTCCGTTGCAATTCCATTGTTTTTAGTCAGTTAATCAAACGAATCAGAGAAAAAAAAGCGGAGTTGTCTTTCTTAACAATTAACATGGGGAAATCAACGGATAATTCTTATTTTGGCGTTTTTAACCAGTTTGCTTCTTTTAATGTGTCAAACTTTTACTCTCCGAAATTCAAAAAGTTGCAGTCGAAAGAACTGATAGCCCAAAATAATCATGAAAAAGTCAAAATAAGAGGAATGGTAAACCAATACCTATACAACAATGCGGTAACAATCAGTATTTCATATCCGCAACATGTTAGTTATATTCATAGCTGTTTGAAAAATTATTTCGTCCCTATGGAAGGTATAAGCCTAATCGATTTTACCAGAGTTCGATTGAAAGCTAATTGCTCATATCATAATGATTTTCAGGAATAGAATGAGTTATAGTCGAATCTTGTGTTTAAGGGTGAAGTGGCGTAACCCTTTGTTTATTGAATTAACCGGAAAATTAATAAACAAACAAAAGGGACACCACCATGGAGAAGGATAAGGTAATCAACTTAAATCGACCAGAAGAAACCGGATCAGATGTACTGAGTGAAATTATCAGAAAAGGGGCTCAAAGGATACTGAAAGAAGCTCTTGAAATAAAAACCTTTATTGATAAGTATCGGGAGTTACGCATCAGGGGGAATAAACAAAGGATTGTTCGTAACGGCTATTTAGCTGAACGTGAAATTGTAACCGGTGTTGGAAAGGTATCAGTAAAAGCACCACGGTTAAGAGACCGAGGAGGAGAAGGCACCCCAGAGAAACTACAGTTTTCTTCAAGTATATTACCGCCTTATCTCAGAAAAACCAAAAGCTTGGAAGAACTGATCCCTTGGTTATATCTCAAAGGAATCTCAGCGGGTGATTTCAGTGAAGCGTTATCTGCTATCATTGGAAAAGATTCTACCGGTTTTAGCCAAGCTGTGGTTAGCCGACTTAAAGCCAAACGGAAAAATGAATTTGATCATTGGCGCCAACGGGATCTTTCCGATAAACGCTATGTCTATTGTTGGGTAGATGGCATCTATTGTACTGCTCGTATGGATGATAAACAGTGTCTTCTGGTAGTAATGGGGGCAACACCGGAAGGCAAGAAAGAACTGATCGCTATAGAAGGTGGTTATCGTGAAAGCAAACAATCCTGGAGTTATAGTTGATTCTTGTGTTTAAGAGTGAAGTGGCGTACCCCTTTGTTTA
>CAZJUM010000266.1:0-2550 GCA_964549175.1 uncultured Pseudomonadota bacterium
CCGCTGAAAAATAAAAATAGATTTTAAGCACATACAGAACAAAAAATCCGCTTTTGAAGCCCAGGGTGGCTCCATAATGGCGTAGCCTTGCGGAGTCTTAAGGTAAAATCATACAGACTCCATAGCTCTTCGAGACTATGGAGTCACCAGAGAGAAATCAGCTGAACAGTTACTTATCCATTTTCTATTTCGATAAAATCGAGTCGGGTTTGACCATATACTTTCTGTTTAAACCGCGTAAAATGATCAGGGATGTCATATTGCTGCTTCTTATTCGTCTCAATGACCAATACACTTCCGTCCGGACTATGTGAGTGATTGTCTATGGCCGCGACAACACGGTTAACGAGGTCGGTTTGATAGGGGGGGTCGATTAGAAATAGTTTTGGGGTCTTTTGCCAGTGCGCACATTTAATCCATTGGATCGCATCATCACATATTACCTTGAAACACTGGGATAACGAAAGTTTATCGATGTTTTTTTTTAACAATGAAACGACTTTAGGATTTCGGTCGATCAGTACAACATGTTCGATGCCACGGCTATATGCCTCAAAACCCAAAGCACCACTGCTGGCAAATATATCATATGCCTCAAAATCCGCCAGTTCATATCGGCTGGACAGAACGTTGAAAATAGCATCGCGTGTTTTAGCAAGAGTTGGTCTGGTATCCGATCCTTTGAGTGTAGCAATTTGCCGACCTTTCAGACGACCACCGGAGATTCTGATCATGGTGTGAAATGTGGCAGATACTTAATGGAGGCACCAACCTCTTCGATAGCGTTTTGTTCCGGGAGCAACTGGTCTTTAAACCGCTCACCCTTAACGACGATTTTCGGGGTAATGCGTCTGATTAATGCGGAGGCATCGGATTCATCAAAAACAATCACGCGGTAAATACTTTCCAAGCTTGCTAAAAGTCTGGATCGGTCTTTTTCATTGAGCAACGGTTCATGGCCTTTTTGTCTGGTAATTGATTGATCGCTGTTAATCGCGACAACCAAGCGCCCCGGAATTTTAGCGGCCTCAAGCAAAAAGCGCAGATGCCCGGAGGAAAGCGGATCAAAATACCCGTTGGTAAATACGGTCGGGATATCTCCATTTTCGGCGAGCTCCTCAACCAATAAATCCAGGGTGGTGATTTTTTGTTTTAATCCATCGTTGGTTAAATAAGTTAGAATACGAGACCAGGGGATGGTTACCACACCCATGTAAGATAGCTCGATTTTCGCGGCGACATTGGCCATGTGAATGGCGTCCTCAGGATTTATACCATTGGCCAAAAGTACGGCGATAACACTGATCATGGTATCACCCGCGCCTGCTACATCAAATACTTCCCGCGCATCGGTTTCAATCAACCGGTAATCTTCTGAATCGCGGTAAAACAGAATACCGTCCTTATCCAAGCTGAGTGATATGAAATCAGCTTGGCATTTGGATCGCAATATTGCCGCCGCCTCAAGGATTGATTGCTGATCTTTTAATTCAATCCGAGTGGCTTGTTCACTTTCATGACGATTGGGCTTGATTGTTGTGACGCCCTGATACCACTCATAATCAATACCATTGCCCGGATCACAAATCACAGGGATTTGTTTGGCTTCATTGATGATGAACTGAAGCAATTCCCGATTAAAAACACCTTTGGCATAGTCTGAAATAATTATGGCATCCATTTTTGGTAAGAACCGCTTTATTTTATCCCTTAGCCGTGGTTCGAAATTGGCCGAGTTGATTTCGGCTTTTTCATAATCAATGCGAATTAATTGTTGCTGATCAGTTAAAACGCGCTTTTTAACAATGGTTTTAAACGATTCATCAGTAACTATTCCTTCCGCTGAAACCTTCAAATCTTCCAAAATTTGAATCAATTTTTTTCCGGAAACGCCAGTTCCTGTGATCCCAACCGGATACACCTCACAGTCCAGTTTCTTAATATGGGCCGCCACGTTGGCTGCACCTCCCAATCGGAATTCCTCCTTTTCCACACGGAGTATCGGTATGGGGCCTTCCGGAGAAATTCGACAGACATCTCCCCAGGTGTATTGATCCAGCATCATGTCGCCGATTACCATAATTTTCCGGGGAGTTAAAGAATGAATGATTTTAATCAGTTTGTTTTTTATCGCTGGCTTCATGATTTATATGGATTTGGTTAATTTAGCGGGGGAATACGCTTTATCCGCATCCTTTTTGTTGAGGGCAAAAGGGAATTCGGCCTTTTTAGGCTATCACGATATAGTGAATCAATAAATTAAACAATACCCTATTCAGCATCCTTTGAATATGATAAATTTCAAGGGATTGAGAGGATTTCGAAGTACTATCGGGTTACTTCGTCAGTACGGATAAAGTTAGATTTGATGTAACTGTTCAGCTAATTTCTCTTTGGTGGCTCCATAGTCTCGAAGAGCTATGGAGTCTGTATGATTTTACCTTAAGACTCCGCAAGGCTACGCCATTATGGAGCCACCGGGGGCTTTAAAAGTAGACTTTTTTGTTCTGTATGTGCTTAGAATCTATTTTTATTTTTCAGCGGCGGTCA
>CAZJUM010000267.1:0-2517 GCA_964549175.1 uncultured Pseudomonadota bacterium
TCAGGCTGATAGCTTAGCTTACCCTGAATCTGTCCGAACGATGGGGTCCACCGCCAAATGCCTTCAAAACATAACTTGTTATGATATTACAGGAAACTCTAATTAAGTTGTTCTTTTATACCGTGTTGCCCATTGCCACAATGTTTGCTTTGGAACGATATATCCTATTTCGCCTCGCGCGTTCAGAACGAGGACAAGAGTGGGTTCGATCCAAGTTCTGGCTTCATCCTAATTTTATTAGTCGCTGTCGATATCCCACCGGTCTGTTGTCTTTGTTGCTCTATCATATGGGCACCTGGTTTGATGCCGGAAATCCGGCCTCGGCTTGGCATCATGCCGGGATTCTTTGTTTTTCTTTTTGGACGATTAGTGACATAACCGATGGGACCATTGCCAGGGATTTTGGACTTCACTCTGTGGAAGGGGAGAGTATTGATCCGTTGTCGGACAAATTGTTGGTTTTGCCCCCATTATTCTATTTTGCCATCACCGATGTCATTCCGTTAATTCCTGTGGTGGTATTTTTGTTTATTGATATTATCGGACAGTTTTCCAGATACTTCATCGTCAATAAAGCAGCTAATTTGTTTGGAAAGGCCAAAACATTTCTCGCTGTGATCACGCTGATTCTCATCACCATGCAACAAGTGTATTTTCCTCAAAACTCCTGGGAAATATACAGAGTAACCCTGATTGGAGCGGTGTTTCTGGCATTCTTTAGCATGTTTTTTAAAATCGTACCCAACTATTGGTATGCCAATATATTGAGTATTTTGAATTTAACCTGTGGGTTGGGGGGGATTGTGCTGATCATTTTTTATCACAAAATCGGTTTGGCTTTTGCGTTGGTGTTTTTGGGTCAGTTTTTGGATATGTTTGATGGCCGGGCGGCGGAAAGATGGGGAAGCACCCCGGGAGGTGAGCTATTAGACGATCTGGCGGATGGAACAAATTTCGGTGGCTTAATCTCAGTGATCATTTTTTACTCGTTTGATCGCAGTTTGCTGGGGGCCGGCCTTGGAATACTGCATTTGGTAGCAACGGCATACCGATTGTACCGATTTGTATCAAACAAACGAAAAGCGGGTATTGATGGCGGTGTTGAAACGTTTTCAGGATTGCCTTCACCCGCGGGCGCATTATTGGCAGGATCTGCGGCATTGCTTGAGGTTCATGAGGGATTGAGAATCACCTTTTTGATAGGGGCTACTTTGCTTATGGTGTCTAAAATCCCTTATATTCATTTTGGGCGGGTCACACTTCCGGCTATCCCTAAATTGGTTAAAGTCGTTATATTGGTCATGATACTCATAGCGATCTGGTTTGGTTTTCAACCGGGGAATTTGCAATTTTTATATTGGACTTTTTTTGTGGTGGCATCCATTTATGTACTATTCGGCCATAGATGGAGACCACAAAAGGCAAGATTAACTTGATGCCAGGATTTTAAATTTAATAAGGGGGAATCCACTTCGCCTTTCTTTCAAATATCATGATTGTGTAAAAAAGCGTATATCATCTTGATTTAGTTAGCTATATAACCTTATTTTAGTGAGGCTTAGCTATTTTTCATCAATTCGGATCAATATGCGCGATGAGCCTAATTATCTGATGATACGGAACATAAATCACTAGTGATATTTTTTTTGGGGAGATGAAGCGGATACCTCGTTTTAACGATTTATACTTGGAGAACACCATGGATATTTATGTTGATTCCGCTAATTTACAAGAAATTCAGCAAGCGAAGGAGTTAGGTCTTGCTGATGGGGTCACGACCAACCCAACGCTGATTGCCAGAGAAAACGGTGATTTTATCGAAATAATGAAGGATATCTGCAAAACTGTTACCGGGCCGGTTCATGCTGAAGTGCTGTCTTTGGACTATGAAGGTATTGTAGAAGAAGGGAAAGAGTTGGCGAAAATCTCTGATAATATCGTGATTAAAATCCCAATGCTGCACGATGGTTTAAGAGCAGCTCGGGCTTTAAAATCAGAACGCATTCGCACTAATATCACTTTAATATTTTCCGCTGGTCAAGCCATACTTGCTGCCAAAGCCGGTGCGACATACGTATGCCCGTTTTTAGGTCGACTGGATGATATCGGTCATGACGGGCTTGAGTTATTGGAAAACATAAGGATGATATTCTTAAATAATCCTGACTTACAATGTCGCATCATAGCCGCTTCCATCAGAACACCCGGCCACGTTCTTGAACTTGCCGGTATGGGGATTGATATTCTGACCGTTCCGTCTAAAGTTTTGGCACAATTAGAGTGCCACCCACTGACAGACCTTGGTATTAAACAATTCGCGAAAGATGCTGAAAAATTTAAATAAGATAAGCCTGCACCGACACTGAAGCGATTATATAACTGATATTGTCGGATTATTGAGAGTTTTTGTGTAACTGTTCAGCTAATTTCTCTCTGGTGGCTCCATAGTCTCGAAGAGCTACGGAGTCTGTATGATTTTACATTAAGACTCCGCAAGGCTACGCCATTATGGAGCCA
>CAZJUM010000268.1:0-2489 GCA_964549175.1 uncultured Pseudomonadota bacterium
GTCGGTTCCAATTAAAATAATCAATACTCTTTCGCTCCAATAAAGAACGCATGTAGGTGCCAATAAACCCGTTAGATCCGGTTATGCATATTTGTTCATCAACCATTGGCTAAATTTAGATAAATCTTTAATGTTTTAGATATTACAATGTCATCAGAAAACTCTTCCAATACTATTTTTCTCGATTCTGCTCCCATATCGGATCTTAATTTTGGGCTCTTTATCAATCGCTCCAAGGCATTAGCTAGCAATTCAGGTTTTTTAGGAGGAACCAATAAACCATTTATTTCATGTCGGCAGATATGGTTGCACCCTGGTGTATTTGTTGTTACCAGAGGGCGTCCACATGAAGCCGCTTCTATTAAAAATTTTGGTACACCCTCACCATAGAAAGTTGGTAAAACCGCAATATGAGTTTTTGATATTAAGTCAGATATTTTTTCACTCTCCCCTATCCAAGTGATCAATCCAGATTGATGCCAGTCCAATAGAAATTGTTCCGGAACAGCGTTCGGGCTCCCTTTGTCAAGTATCCCCGCGATTATTAATCTAAACTGAAGATTTTGTCTTCTCAGTATTTTTACCGCATAAATTAGATCTTTCAATCCTTTGTTCCACAATAACCTTGCCGCAAAAAGTATTTTTATTTCTGAAGATTTGGGTTCCATTGAATATGAAAACTGATCGGGATTGACTCCGGCACCAGCAATGATTCTTGTCTTGTTTTTTGAGATGATTTTTTTTTCTAACATTGTTAGCTGGTCATTTTCGTTCTGAAATACAAAAAAATTTTTCTTGCCTCTGCCTGCGATACGAAATGCCTTGACAGCAATATTTCTCAATACTTGTCCCTTAAATGACTTGTCAGAAAAAACGAAACCCAATCCGTTAATGCTCGATACTGTCGGTATACTTAAGAACCTTCCGATCCAAGATCCGTAAATATTTGGTTTTATTGTACTGCTAATTATCAGTTGCGGAGATGATGATCGAATAATTTTATACAATTGAAGGAAGGTTTTAACCTCGAAAAAGGGATTTAAAATGCGTCTTTCCAGTTTATAGTGCATGACTTCAAATCCCGCTTTTCTTATTCTTTCCGTGTAATCCCCAATGGGAACGGCTACAAGTACTTTGAAATTAGCATCTTGAATAGCTTTGGCACGGGATATCCAATGTGAGCAAAAATACCAATCCTGGTTGGAAATAAAAATACAAAGCTTTTCTTTCAACTCATCCCTTGGCGCGCAGTAGTTGGCGTTGACTTTGATTGACTAAAATAACTGAGAATTCGGATACTGTCAGTTCGCTCTCAGGTAAATTAGAATATTCTTTGGATAGCTTTTCTCTTTTCGTCGGCAGCGTTTCCCAGCATTTTTCGCTCAATTTATCTATTTGAAATCCCGCTTCTTTAAAAAAGTGTTTCATATCTGAAAATCGGATTCTATTGGTGTAGAACCCGGCGTTAACGACCAAACTCGACTCCCAAAACGCACTGGTGAATCTGAGATGATTTAACCTTCCGCCTAAATGATCTTTTAAATCTATCACATGAGAACATTTTCCATTAGGTTTCAGTATTCTTTTCAATTCTGACAAAGTTGGTAGTAATTCAGTCGATTTTATATGCTCAAATACAGCCTGCGACCAAATCATATCGACAGAGTTATCAGGTATTTGTTTCATTGAATTGATCCCTTCTGTTAAATATTCAGCATTTGTTTTATTCAAAAGTTCTTCAATACTTTCAAATTTAAAACCTTTATATCCTTGTTGCTTGAGATAGGAATTCATTAATTTATATGTCTTGAGATCTCTCGTCGCAAAATCATCGGCGTCCACAAGATATGATTTGCGGGCACCAAAGGCTTTTGCCACTTGGGCGGAACATAAGGAATTACCCGGGCCTAATTCCAGTACAACGAATTCAGCGGGAGGAGAAATTTGCAGATAGTGTTTTTTGAATACATGGTAGGCGTAGTGGCTTTGATTCATTTTGCCGTGCTGGATTAGACCGATTCTGTGCCAGACTCTATAATCGATAGGGATTTTAGAGAGCACGATTTTTAGAATAATTTTCAGCCACCACGGCAAGTATTTTTTCATTATTTTAACCTGAGTTCGATATAGATTTTTGCAGCATTATGTATCAGATACACCCAGGACGATTTATCTGCGTCGATTGGTAAGTGTGATTCAAATTCATTCTGACCTCCTGAAGATTATCTAATTTTGATAAAAACTTCAAAACAGAATGCACTCTTTTAACAGAACTGTCAGATTAAATCGGAGCTTTTACAAATCAATATCATTTTTTAGCTCTTCAAGGCGGTCATGGTCGATACCAAACCCAATCACCTGGCTTTGGTTTCCAAAGGCAACCGCAACAGAGAATCCTATATACCCTAAACCGATTACTGAAATTTTACGATTATGAGGTTTGGTGTTGTTCACTTGATTTTTAATTGTCCGCGAAATTAGTATCGAGA
>CAZJUM010000269.1:0-2444 GCA_964549175.1 uncultured Pseudomonadota bacterium
ACCCATATTTTGAAGCGCATATAGGACTGATTCATAGGTTATTTTTTCACCTTTAGCTAAAGAGCTGAGTCTCGCTTCAAAAGACTCAAGGGCAGCCGGACCCACAAAAGCTAATATTACTTCATCATCCTCCTGGCTTATGAATTCAATTGCCGGAGATATCTTTGTCAGCATCTCAGGATCAAATCCTTTGCTTACACCAAACCGGAACAGTTGGCGGTTATCAAATCCACCCACATCTTCATCGACTTGTTCTAAGGCGGACGCCAGACTTTTTTGGAGCCTTTTCCCATGTGCAGACGGGTCTTCAGGCGGTGGAAAGCGCATGGAGCCTGACGGTCTTTTTTCAGTGATTGGCTCTTCACGACTCAGTGTCAGGTGGGGTAAGGTATCTACCATTTATTATTAGCCCCTTTTCATTCGAGCTTTTCTAGCATCCTCTCTACGTATTGCTGACTCAATATGACGTTCATTAAGAAACTCTTTGCCTGATAAAATCATATCCTTTGTTGCCCGTCGTAAAACCCTTTCCACGTCAGCATGGCTCATTCCTTTCAATTGACCAACAAAATCTGCATCCATAATTTCAAAATCACGCCTTATGCCTCGCAATTTCACGCCTAGCAGTCTACGTATCTGTTCTATATTTGGCATCTCTAGTACCAAGACCTCATCAAAGCGCCTCCAAACAGCAGAATCCAATATTTGATCATGGTTGGTTGCGGCGATTAATAGGCTTTTACCTTCGTAATCATCTAACATCTGAAGAAAGGCATTTACGACCCTTTTGAGTTCACCGTGCTCAGCCACATCATCTCTTTCCTTTCCAAGTGCATCGAATTCATCGAAAAGGACAACAAGTGGAACAGTTGATATAAAATCAAACACTTGACGTAAATTAGAGGCTGTTTCTCCTAAGTATGATGAAACAACACTATCTATTCGAACTATGGATAAGGGAAGACCAATCTCATTTGCTATTACTTCAGCTGTCAGAGTTTTTCCGCATCCAGGTGGACCACATAAAAGAAGACGGTCAATTGGATACAGTCCATAACTTTTAACGACCTCAGTCTTATGGAACTCAAGCAGAATTTCTTCTATCAGTGAACTATTTTCATCTGATAATACAAGATCCTCTGTCGTTCTAGTTGGTTCTTTAATTTGTAGAAGAGGAATTCTGTGCTCACGATCTATTGGCAAATTTTCATTCAATACAGAATGCAATTTATGCAAAGACTTTTTGCGTCCGTATAAGATCTTTTCCAAATCATTAGCTAAAAGATGGTGTTTTTTCTGGCGTTCCTCCAGAATTACCTCTTCGGAAACTTGCCTGAATGCTTCGTGGTTTCCTTCAGCACCTGTCTTGATAAGTTTTCTCAATAACTTTCCTGACGCCATGGCATCCTCTGTATTTATAACCTATTGAATAAATGTGATTTACTAAGATATTTTTTTCAAATCATGGGTTGTTGTCAATGTGTTTCACATTCTGTTCATAGAAAGCTGATGTAGAAAACCAATTTAAAATAGAAACTACCCCGCCCAGATGATCGGATTGATTCGACAAACAAATCGTTATTATCGAATTAAATGGTCTTTTGAATATGGGGCCATTTTTTATGGAAAAATGGTCAGTTGGGTGTTTACGGAACCCGAAGTCCGAAATACAAGAGGCCAAAAGGGTCCCGAGCAAAAAGTGATTCGATGATACTATTTGTTGCCGTAGACCTCAAGCAGGTTATTGATCTTGGTCGAAATTTTCTTTGGAAAAAGTCGGTACTGTGTTTGTGTTGTGAGCAAAGCCTTCTGTGGGGCCATGGTTTTTCGGGCACCTATTTTGAGGGCTATCACACTGCGGTGTCCATTAAGCGATTTTTGTGTCCCGCATTTGGCTACGTTATCAAATGTCGGCCCAAGGGTATTTTGCCATATAGCTCATACTACTCATGGCTACAGCTCCTCGGTTTTAAATTCGCTATAGCCTTCATAGTAATAGCTGACATCAATGCCTCTCATAAATAGAGCCCGGTCATGGATTTGATCTGTCAGTGCCTGCTTGAGCAGCACTTTTATTTCAATGTCTTTTACCACACTGCGCCGCATAGCCGAGAGGTATTCCTCTTTATCGACCAGGTTCCAATCGATCACCTGTTTGATCTCTTTTTTAAGGATGAGGTCGAGCCAGATGCGGGTGGTGCGACCATTGCCCTCGCGAAACGGGTGGGCAATATTCATTTCCACGTACTTTTCGATAATTTCATCAAAATTGCTTTGCGGCATAGCGTCGATATACTTTAACGACTGTTCAAGGTACATGCGCGGAGCGAAACGAAAAGTACCCTTGGTGATATTCACTGCACGAATTTTGCCGGCAAAATGATAAATATCTTCAAACAGGTATGCGTGGATCAAGCTAAGCCCCGCGAAGGTGCCGACCTCCA
>CAZJUM010000270.1:0-2442 GCA_964549175.1 uncultured Pseudomonadota bacterium
ATCGTTACAGTTCGTGCTTTTTTTGTGCTTTTTGCCATTACGCTGAGTAGTTACGGATCTATTATTCCTGATTGACACTTGTTACGTTATAGGTTACACTCATTGAATGATTATTAAATTCAAACACAAAGGGCTAAAAAAGCTCTTCGAATCAGGGAGCATATCAGGTATTAAACCGGAACATGTAGACAGACTCCGTAGGATTCTTGCTCTTCTTGAAACTGCTGAATCTCCAATCGATATGGATTTACCGGGGCTGGGATTGCATCACCTAAAGGGAAATCGAAGTGGAACATGGTCCGTGTCAGTTAGTGGAAATTGGCGAGTTACTTTTCAATTTCATAATTCTGATATTACTAATGTAGATTACGAAGACTATCATTAAAGAGGTTCGTTATGAGAATGTTCAATCCACCCCATCCTGGAGAAGTAATTCGGGAGTTTTGTATTGATGCCCTTAATCTGACAGTAACCGATGCTGCCAAATCGCTGGGGGTAACACGTAAAACGTTTTCTACTTTGCTCAATGCCAAAGCAGGGATTAGCCCGGAAATGGCGCTACGATTATCAAAAGTTTTTGGGCGTACTCCTGAAGGTTGGCTTAAGCTACAGCTTCAGTATGATCTATGGAAAGCTGAAAACAGAGTGGATTTAGGTAGTCTAAGCAAAATTGCCAAATCTGCCAAATCTGGGTCGGGCTCACGCAACAAACCGATATTGTAAAGTTTTCATATAAAAGCATGGCTCTTTTTGATCTCAGACACACCTTTTAGAGAGAAAAATGGAGCTTTTACCAATTGATATAGGTTCTTTTTAAACATGCCGCGTGCAAAACGATTCTATATTCCTGGTTGCATATGGCACATTACTCATCGGTGCCACAAACAAGAGTTTTTGCTAAAATTTGCTCGGGACAGGAACAGATGGATTGAATTATTATTAAGAGTTAAGAATAAATACGGACTCGAAATTCTTAATTATATCGTTACTTCCAACCATATCCATTTATTGGTTTCTGATAACGGTGAAAGAGATACAATCCCTCGATCAATGCAAGTTGTTGCCGGTCAAACTGCTCAAGAATATAACATGAGGAAGAAACGGAAAGGTGCATACTGGGAAGATCGATACCACGCAACAGCTATTCAGTCTGATTCCCATTTCATTAAATGCTTGGTTTATATCGATATGAATATGGTGCGAACAGGAGTTGTCTCTCATCCCTCAGAATGGCGTTGGAGCGGTTTTAATGAAATCCAAAACCCAAAAAAGAGATATGCCATTGTAAATTACAAGCGTTTATGTGAACTCCTCGGAATCGAATCACTGGATACGTTTAAAAAGGTTCACAGTCAGTGGATCGACAATAGCATTAAACAGGGAAAAATGATCCGTGATGAAAAATGGTCCCAAAGTATTGCTGTTGGAGACAAACAGTATGTTGAGAACATTAAAGCTCAACTTGGTGTCAAAGCAAAACACAGAAAAATACATGAAAATGAAGACAGCTTTGAGCTTCGTGAAGCTCAAGTCCCTTACACTGCTAATTTTGATACTGAAATCAAGGGGCTAAGCCCTAAAAACATCTACCTTTGGAACCATTTTTAAATATTTACAAATAGTTGCGTGAGCCCGACCCAGTAATGACCCCTTTACAAATAGTTGCGTGAGCCCGACCCCGTTATGACTACCATCTATACCAACTGTTCGGCTTAAAAAACAAAACCGAGGAAACAAATGAAGGAAGAAGAAAAAGTAATAGTATCCGAGCACGTGCTCGAAGTACGCTACCAAGCGACTGGTCGATTTCTCGATGTGCGTGGCTATGTTGCTGATCATATCAAGGGCGCGGACTTGTTTCCTCACTGGCAAATAGAAACCAATGTGATAAATTTTCGCGATGCACCTAAAGTAGCTGAAAAGGTGGGGGCATTTGCTGGATATCGTTCCGCCGGAGTATTTGTATACGACCCCGATACAAGAAATTTTTTCGAAGATAAGGCTGGGAAGTTTTGGAGAACATTAGAAAAAAACCAATTTTACAAATTGCCTGAAATCACAAGGTTTGGTTGTAGGTCGAAAATATTTCTTAATAGTAAAAAGTCCTTCGAAGAAATCAACAAAACTATTTACGAAAAATTTTTTACAAAGGAATTTAAGAACCTTATAGGGAAAAAAGAAAAAGACCTACAGGTCGTAATTGAGCTATTTGCTAATGCTTTTGAGCTTCGATTAAAGATGGGGCCGATACACAAAGAAGAGGCAAACCAATATTTCAGTTTTAAATCTAAACATTTTTCAGAAACGGGCTTATTTCTGGATATCGATATTTACAAATCAAAGAATATTCAGTCTTCTGAAATTCCAAAATTGACTAAATCGGCAATTAAACTGGCTTGGGAGAGAGTAGATAGTATAGCTAAAGGGTTGGGCATCTAATGG
>CAZJUM010000271.1:0-2418 GCA_964549175.1 uncultured Pseudomonadota bacterium
TCGCGAACCCCTGACGCCGCTGAAAAACAAAAATAGATTCTAAGCACATACAGAACAAAAAAATCCGCTTTTAAAGCCCACGGTGGCTCCATAATGGCGTAGCCTTGCGGAGTCTTAAGGTAAAACATACAGACTCCATAGCTCTTCGAGACTATGGAGCTACCAGAGAGAAATTAGCTGAACAGTTACAAAATTTTGAATTAGGTTTTTCGTCAAATATGCTTTTACCAGTTACTCTCAGTGATTGCATATAAGATGACTTTTGCAACAAGGCCTGTTTTTCATAGTAAGCGATCAAACTCTGTTCCCAACTCTAAAAAATTTCCTTCTTAATTCTAATCGTTTAGTCATATTTGGGATTCTATTTTCTTATACCGCTCAACAAAAAATCTATAAATTCTTTTTGATCGAGCGATATCCCACTGAACTTAACGATTACTTGATTATCATGAGTCAGTATCACATAAAAGGGCAACGCGACCGTTTTGAATCGATCGATTTGCATTTGCAGATATTCGGAAGCGTATTGGCCACTATCAGTATACAAACGAACGGGAACATATTGAGCCTTTATTAATTCATGAACCGATCGAAGCCTTAAAATATGTTGTTCCATCCATCGACAATTGACACAAGTATACCCGGTGAACTCCAGAAGAATCATCTTTTTTTCACCGGCGGCGATCAGATGCGCCTCAGCCAATGAGTCTAACCAAATCAATTCTTCCGATTCTTTTTGGCTAACCATTTCTCCTTGATCAACAAAACGTATTCCCGCGGGAGGCAACGTGGCGTCAATTAAGCTACCCAACGATTGATTCCCTAATCCTCGGTAAGTTAAACCAAACAAAACGGCAAACAGGCCGGTCGCGATCCATTGATTAAGTGATCGGTTGGTTCGATCCTTTAAGTTTGTCCAGGCTAAATACCCCACAACACACCCTAGCAGAATTAACCAAATGATTATGGCACGATCTCGAGATAGCCAACCCGTTTGCCAAATCAGATCAACATTCGAAAGAAACTTAAGGGATGCCATTAATTCCAAAATCCCCAGAACCACTTTGGTTCTCAATAACCAAACCCCCGAAGCACCTTTTAATCGTTTGATCAGTCCCGGAGCAATGGCCAAAAGAAAAAAAGGAAACGAAAAAACCAAGGAAAACACCAACATGCCTATGAGCGGCCAAAGCGTTTCACCTTGTGACGCGGCGATCAGCATCGTGCCGACAAATTGAACAGTGCAGGTGAAAGCTGTCAAGGTGAAGACAAATCCCATCAACAACACACTCGCGACATCGGTACCGGTTTGCGCCCGTTGATTAAAATAGTTGGCAAGGGCCGGTGGCAAAGTGATATTGAAAAAGCCCATTAAACTGAAGGCAAAAACAATAAATACAATAGCAATCAATAGATTCACAAAAGGATCGGATGCCAATTCCAAGGCACTGCCCGCTCCAAATAAAACAGACATCAACAAACCGGTTCCGGTGTAGGTAATCACAATTCCCAGTGAAAATATCACCGCTAGTTTTACAAGCGCCGATTGCTTTCCTTCCGCGCGATGAGAAAAGTAAGAGACGGTAATGGGAATCATAGGAAAAACACATGGGGTGAACAATGCGGCAAGCCCCATAAGGGCTGCCAGCAGTATAAATTCCCAAACACCTCCGGCCAGCATGTCAAATAGTTCACGATTGATTGGTCCGTCAGCCAAGGCGTCAATGCTGCGGTCCGCGTACAGAAATTCCTGCCTTGGGGAGCCTGATCGCAAAACCAGTTTGGGTTTCAGGGAAATGGTTTTGGGTGGCAAACAAATCCGTTCATTACACCCTTGGAAAGTTACCTCAACTTGAAAAGTATAGCTACCGGAAGCTGTCTTCTCAGGAATCCGAAAGTTTTTGAAAAACAGGGCTTGATTTTTATGATAGGAAAGCCGAATTCCGATCACCTTATCCAACTCGGTGATAGGTCTCGACTCATACAAAGGGCCATCTGGTATCAGAAATCGCGAATTGATTTCAATAACAGTGGGAGGTGGTGCATCCTCTCCTTGGGGAAGAACTGAATATATATGCCACCCTCTCCGGATCTTTGAGGAAATAACCAGTCGGTGTTTTTCACCAGCTCGCGATTCAACCGGTGAGAATTCTGCGTAAAACTCAGCGATTATCTCATCAATTCCGGGAATTTCATTAGGATCAGCGTTGATCGTGCACAAAAAGATCCACGCAATTACCATGATATTTATTAGCCAATAATTCCCAATCCTTACCACTTGTTTCAAATGCCTTCCTTTGCTTCAATATTATTTACCTGATTATCTACTATTAAGGTAATTGTTCAACTGATTTCTCTCTGGGGGCTCCATAGTCTCGAAGAGCTATGGAGTCTGTATGATTTTACATTAAGGCTCCG
>CAZJUM010000272.1:0-2374 GCA_964549175.1 uncultured Pseudomonadota bacterium
AAGGGATATTGCTGCTTAACTTTTTTGAACACAACATTTGACTATATCTCCAAAATAACCACTCGGAAGAGCAATAGTTAACGATATCAGAAAGAGATTCAAATGATCATTATCAGTGATACGCAGGCACGATTCGCGATGACGGTGGGATCAATATTTTTAGGGATTATATTATTGGTATTTGGCTATATCGCCGGCAACCAACCGGTCATTCAAGCTGATTTGCGGGCGGCCAAAGAATTCGTTTGGGAAAACAAGATAAAAAATGAAAAACTGGCTGACTGGATCATCAGCGGAAAACGGGGGTTTTTCTTGATTGGTTTCAGAAATGAAAAGGATTGCGTCTTACAGCGCGAGCGTACCAAGTTTTTTGTTTGTTTTCCCCAGGATAAGTTAGAGGACATCCGTTGGTTGCGCGCGCAATTTCCCAATTTATTGGTTCCCATGGTGATATATGGCAAGAATGCCAATGAAAGCTTTGAAATAGCGGCCCGATTGCGCTACTTCGGGTATAACGCGCGCATGTTGGAAGATGGATTTGATGGCTTCGATAAACTGTATTTGATGCCGGTTCAATTGAAGGGTGATGAGGATGTCACACTTAAAGAGAAAATCATACGGAAGCAGCGTCTATATCAGTTTTTTACAGGCAATAAACTACCGGATTCAGAGTCTTTTATTCCTATTAGCTCGCCACAAACTCCAAAAAAAACGCGATATGATTCATCACCCGCATTCCTTGATCCGGTAGAGGAAGGGTGTTAGTTAACGTCACGAGCGATATCAGGAGGACTTGGATAAACGAGAGGAACCAATGAGAAATAGTAAACGGATTACAGGCAATCACATTTTTCGAATATTCATAGCGCAACTTGCGTTGCTGTTTTTAATGGCGAACGGGTGTAACCTTCTGGCACGGGAAAGCCAAAAAGACTATGTTGAAGTTCGTGGGGCCAGGCAAACCAGTTACCTGGTGAAGGATATCCATGCATTAGGAAAACCGAGCAACTATGTGATAGGAAAAACAAAATATTGGATGATTGAGTTGTTCGGCTTTTCGCTCATAGCGGGAGCAGTGGCGTTTGGCTTTTTCCATGGCTTGGGACGGTATATCGCCTATCGCAGAAAGTCCAAAAAAATCGAAGAAGTGGGCAACGAGTTTATCTACAATATTGTCATCCGCGTGGGGCACTGGGTAAATGCGATAGCGGTGCTGGCCCTGATATTTACCGGATTCTGGATGCACTACCTTGGCCCCTCGCATCAAATAGGATTGATGCATAATATTTTGGGGCTGGTCTTTTGTATCTGCTATGGCATGTTCCTTCTTTATGAGCTGATTACATTCGACTTCAAACAGTTTGTTGTCGAAGACTGGGAGCTTAAGGTAGGGATTTTTAAGCAAGCAATGTTTTATGCCATTGGGATTTTCAAGCAGGAAGAACACCCTTATCATATGGAAGCTCGACGTCGACTGAATCCATTACAGAAAATGGCCTATTTTAGTGTGATGTTCTTTTTGGTGCCTTTTGTCGGTTTTACGGGCATCACCCTTTTGCTACCCGATATGATGGGATTTTTTGTTAATTTTATCGGCCTGGAAAATATGAAGTATATTTTCGCATTGCATGTATTAAGCGCATTTGCCATGGTGGCCTATCTGTTAGGGCACGTCTATTTGGCAACAACCGGAGACACCATTAAGCAGCATTTTGAAGTGATGATCACAGGGTATCATAAAATTTTTAAGTATATTCATAATGATAAAGTTTAGCGGGCCGGGTTCGTCTTTGGCTCCCTATCCTGTATAAGCTCGCGAAGGAGGGACTCTGATCATGTCGAAAGAGAAAACCGGAGGATGTGATGATTTTTATTGCCAGAATTTTCGAGCCATCCAAGAGTCCGTCAGCAATCACAAAGTATCGAATGCCACATTAAACCAGTGAATTCCGGAGGGGAAACGCAATTTCATCATTGCCGGATTTCGGTCGAAAGATGAAAGCGTTCTTCAATCCGGGATAACGCGATTCCGCGACTCGGCCAAAAGTATGAGCAAATAGAGGCCCCTCTTATCGATCTCGCGTACTTTTAAGTCTAATAGATCAATAACACTATACCGCTACGGAATGAAATCAGGTGAAGAAGTTCCCGAGAAATATAGTAAATTTAAGTTTCATCCGGGTGTTATTGATATATATGACGAACGACGGGCATGGCACTATAAGAATTGGTGGTTTGGGAAGGCGAACTCAACACCTGGCGATAAGCTAATCCGCTTGTAATCGGTCCTAATCAAAATATCCCAAATATAAAAAACACCGTAACTGTTCAGCTAATTTCTCTCTGGTGGCTCCATAGTCTCGAAGAGCTATGG
>CAZJUM010000273.1:0-2370 GCA_964549175.1 uncultured Pseudomonadota bacterium
ATTACGGAGCCACCGGGGGCTTTAAAAGCGGATTTTTTTGTTCTGTATGTGCTTAAAATCTATTTTTATTTTTCAGCGGCGTCAGGGGTTCGCGAAAAACAAAAATCCCTATGAAGGCTTTTTATCGTCCGTTACAGTACCAAATCTCTGTAGACTGTCTAATATAGGCGGATTAAAAAAATCCGTCAAAAACCTTTTCAAGTAAAAAATGCACTTTTTTAATAAGTTTTGAATAGATACATACTTTCTATGATAACCGGAAGAGAAAAAGAAATTCTGGATCTGATCAAATCAAATCCATTCATATCACAACAACAGATTGCCGACCAACTTGATATCAAACGGTCTTCGGTAGCCGTTCATATCCTCAATTTAACACGCAAAGGATATATCAAAGGAAAAGGGTATCTCTTGAAAAGCTCACCCTATGTGATTGTGATCGGCGGGAGCAATATGGATATCGCGGGATTTAGCGCCAATACAATTCAAAGCCGCGATTCCAATCCCGGAAGTATAGTGCTTTCGCAAGGGGGTGTAGGACGGAATATCGCCGAAAATCTTTGCAGAATTGGCGTTGACACCAAACTGATTACGGCAATCGGCAATGATTTTTACGGAAAACAAATCATCGAACACTGTTCCAAATTGGGAGTAGACCTATCGTTATCAAAGATACTATCTGGCCATCCTACCTCGGTATACTTATCGGTCATTAATCATCAGGGGGATATGGAAGTCGCCATATCGGACATGAAAATTATCGATGAAATCAATATCAGCCACATCAAAGGCCATGTTTCCTTGTTGCACAATGCCGCTGCCATCGTCGCGGATACAAATCTTAGAGAGGATGTATTGCATTACTTGATTGATTGCTTTCCCACCAACCTTTTCCTGGATACGGTTTCAACAATCAAAACACAGAAAATCAAGGGACATCTAAAAAATATTCATACGATCAAACCCAACCGGGTTGAAGCCGAAATCTTAATTAATTCAAGTATCAACACGGAAAAACAAATAAGGAAAGCCATTCGGAACTTGATCGATTTAGGTATTCGTAATGTGGTCATTAGTCTTGGTGAAAAAGGTGTCGCATTTGGAAACAAAGACCAATTTGAGATATTCCAGCCTCCCTCCGTTACTCCAAAGAACACAACCGGAGCCGGTGACGCGTTTATGGCCGGTTTGGTTTACGGCAAACTAAAAAAAATGTCTTTAAAAGAAACGATTCGTTTCGCTTCAGCCATGTCACAGTTAACACTGGAAGATGACAATACCAATAATCCCAACCTGACCATCGCGTTGGTCAATCAAAAACTTGATGAAAAGCAAAGATGATAAAAAAATATTTAGATATTCAATCAGAAGCAAAAAACGCGATAATTGAAGGAAAACCGGTTGTCGCATTAGAATCCACTATTATCTCACACGGGATGCCATATCCGGAAAACTTGAAAACGGCCCGACAAGTCGAGCGGACCATTCGTGATAATGGAGCTATACCTGCTACCATAGCTATTTTAGGAGGACGAATTAAAATTGGCCTTAGCAGTGATGAGTTAAATTTCCTGGCACAAGCAAAAGATGTCGCGAAAGTTAGTCGGTGTGACCTTCCCTTTGTTGTGGCCAAGCAGCTTAATGGTGCCACAACGGTAGCAGCTACTATGATTGCCGCGTCATTGGCTGGAATTGAGGTTTTTGTGACCGGTGGCATTGGTGGCGTTCATCGTGGGGCATCTCAGACATTTGATATTTCCGCGGACCTTACCGAACTGGCTCAGACCAACGTGGCTGTCGTTTGCGCAGGCGTCAAATCTATTTTAGATATCGGAGCGACCCTGGAGTATCTCGAAACATGGGGTGTGCCGGTAATGGGATACCAGACTGATGAGTTTCCCGCGTTTCACACAAAAAAAAGTGGATTCACCATTCATAACAATGCGCGATCGCCCAAAGAAATCGCAGCAGCCATAAAGGCAAAATGGGATCTTAATCTTAATGGCGGCTTGGTGATCGCGAATCCCATACCGGTCGAACATGAAATGGATGATCAATTGATCAAGCAAGCTATTGATCAAGCACTTGAGGAAGCCGAGAACCAAAAAATCAAAGGAAAAGACATTACACCATTTCTTTTGGCCAAAATAGTTGAAATCACAGAAGGGAAAAGTCTGAAATCAAACATTCAACTTGTTTTCAACAATGCCAAACTCGGTGCACAAATCGCGGGACACTTATCTGATTTATAAATAACCTGAGTTCGATATAAATTTTTACGGCGTTATGTATCATATGCACCTAGTGCAATGTCCGGTTAAAAAAACGCGACAAGTATAATAAGATTTTGATGTAAAAAAACAGTAACTG
>CAZJUM010000274.1:0-2368 GCA_964549175.1 uncultured Pseudomonadota bacterium
GTTAAATTCCCATTTTCGTGGGAATGACAGGGGTGATCAAAGAAGAAGGGTTACGAATTGTACATAATCAGTTTGAATTTTATGAACCCCTGATAATAAGCCTTCGAAATTTCCTCCGGATACGAGTTCTGTGATCTTACGGCTAATCTTAGCATTATCGGAAAAACCGCAGGTGCTCATGTTATTTCTTTAAGTATAAGGGAAACCCTAATCATCAACAATCTGATGACGATTAGGGAGCGGTCAGCTCTGAAGTAAATCCGGGATATCAAGGCTCAAATTTCCCAAGTTTTCGGCGTTTCCGTCAAAGAACGTTTTTTCATAGGATTAGCGCTATTCAAAAGGAAAAGCGGTTGCTTGATTAAGCTTGAACTGTTAACAGGGAGTTTATTTTTAAGGAAGCTCAGCTCTTGGGAGTGTTCTAAAAAACAATCACATATTATACCCACGATACTGCCTCAAAAAGAGGTCAACTTTGGTTTCACCATTTAATTAAATGAGGAAAAACTACAATTAACCCATCATCAAAATGACTGAGGAAAACACATTGATCAAAGAAAGAATTCGCAAATTGCATGAAATACGAGAAAGTGGTGTTAATCCATATCCGTACATATTTGATAAGACCCACAGTGCGTTGAGTTTAAACCAACTATACAACGGAGTACCGCCTGGGGAAATTAAGGAAGCGGAAGTCAGTGTGGCCGGACGAATAATGCAATGCCGTAAGATGGGGAAGGCCAGTTTTTTTCACATCCAGGATGAGACTGATAAGATTCAGGTATATATCCGGCAAAATGATGTCGGCGTCGATCAATACCAGCTTTTTAAGAGAACTGATATCGGTGATATAGTCGGTGTCAAGGGAACGATTTTCAAAACCCAAACAGGCGAAACCAGTGTATACGCGAAAGATTTGACGCTTCTGTGCAAAGCCCTTCGGCCCTTACCGGAGAAATTTCATGGTCTCCGGGACAAGGAACTCAAATATCGCAAGCGGTATTTGGATTTAATTATGAACCCGGAAACCAAAGTGCTGTTCCGCAAAAGAGCACAGATAATTAAGTTGGTCCGAAGATTTTTGGACGATATCGGATTTTTGGAAGTCGATACCCCCGTATTGCAAACATTATACGGCGGAACCAATGCCAAGCCTTTCACGACACATATCAATGCGTACAACATGCGGGTATACCTGAGATTGGCCCCTGAATTATATTTAAAACGATTGATGGTGGGCGGATTTGAAAGGGTGTATGAAATAGCACGGAATTTTAGAAATGAAGGTGCCGATCAAATCCACAATCCCGAATTTTCTATGATTGAATGGTATGAGGCGTATGCTGATTATCATACCATGATGGATCGCGCTGAAGCGATGATCAAAATGATTGCTAAAGAAGTCAACGGATTATCTGAGCTGGTTTTTTTTGATAAAACTATCAGCATTGATCAGGATTGGCCGAGAATATCGATGGCAGATTCCATTCAGGAACACTTGGAAATTGATGTGACAAATATGTCAGTTGGCCGGATTCAGGGTTTTTGCCGGGAAAATGAAATTCCTATCCGAGATCAGGAGAACAAAGGAAGATTGATTTTCACGATCTTCGATAAACTGGTGTGTGATAAATTGATCGACCCTACCTGGATTATCGATTACCCCAAAGAAGTATCACCATTGGCGAAGCCTCACCGGGACAAAGAAGACCTGGTTGAACGATATGAACTGTATATCGGTGGTAAAGAAATTTGTGACGGGTGGAGTGAGTTGATTGATCCACAAGTACAACGAGAAAGATTTGATACGGAACAAACCGCCATGCGGGGAGGAAATGATGAAGCGCACCCGATGGATGAGGATTTTATTGAAGCATTGGAGTACGGGCTGCCTGTCTGCGGCGGTATTGGGATGGGAATCGATCGACTAATCATGCTGATCACTAATACATGGTCGATTAGGGATGTAATGTTTTTTCCAACCATGAAATCGATTGGTCCTGACCAATAAGATACAACATTCAATTGAACCCAAAATGCCCGTTTGCTTTTTACAATGAGAATCAGACGGGCTTTTTTGTTCTGTATCCTGATTGAAAAAACGGATCATCCGCTTGATTGATGCCTTGTTGATGCAGACCAAAGCGTTTTGATTTAAAATACTCGTAACTGTTCAGCTAATTTCTCTCTGGTGGCTCCATAGTCTCGAAGAGCTATGGAGTCTGTATGATTTTACATTAAGACTCCGCAAGGCTACGCCATTATGAGCCACCGTGGGCTTTAAAAGCGGATTTTTTTTTCTGTATGTGCTTGGAATCTATTTTTGTTTTTCAGCTGCTCAGGGGTTCGCGAAAAACAAAAATCCCTA
>CAZJUM010000275.1:0-2336 GCA_964549175.1 uncultured Pseudomonadota bacterium
GAAAGGGATATTGCTGCTTAACTTTTTTGAACACAACATTTGACTATATCTCGATGCTTACGCCCAGCCCGCTCAATTATTTCAATTTTTTGGATAAATCGCCTACGACATAACTAAAAGTGAATGAAAAAACAGAATAAGGCTTGAACCTCAAATTTAGTTACTCCGAATTGATCGGCTCGCGCCTAAAAAGAAGAGAAAACTCAAGCCATTTATTTTGGTCGTGGATTTTGGCTTGACCACATCATTGCTATACGGTCGCTCTCGCGGGAAAGCTCACTTTTATGTCCGTAAACAATTGGAGTTGGATATCCCGAAGGCAATTAGGTTGGAATCATGGCTTTGGCTTTCAGCTTGGTCAGGTTATCCATAATAAAGTCATGCTTCTTTTCATCCTCATACAGGTATTCTAACAAAAATCTGGCAAATGGTGTCCTTACTTTTTCCAGCGTTTGACCGGCGATATCAACGGCCTCCTGTTCAATGGAAGCGTGCTTTTCGATAAATTCGGTCAGCACACTCATATCCTCATGGGTAAACACTGTTGTTCCTTCCAAAGTTTCAATAATGAGTTCGAGAACTTCTTGATGTTTTTGCGAATCCCTTTTAATTGTATCGATAAGACAGCTTATGATGGGATTTTCCGTTTTTTCCAATAACCGACCGGAAAGCGTAATTGTCGCTTTTTCAATGGCAATCCATTTTTTGATTAACTTGTAAAACTCCTCACTGGCTTCGGCTGAATGTCTTCGCACCATATTTCGCTCCTGTTGCGGTTCGCTTATTCGATCAAATTTGAACGAGTTGCTCTAATTTTATATATTAAAAAATCTGATTATGTACAATTCGCAAGCTCATTTCTTTGATCATCCCCTGTCATTCCCGCGAAAGTCAGAATCTAACAATAAAAGCCTAAGAAACCAAATGGTTTTCCGGATGCCCGCATCCGCGGGGATGACAGATATTCTAAACCGTTCCGTCCGCATACTATCGGCAGATCCCCGCATTCGCGGGGATGACAAGCATTATTGGCAAATTAGAATGTTAATAGTACATAATCAGGTAAAAAAATTAGTCCTTATTTAAAACAGTGGTCAAGTGAAATGTGAAAAATAAGAGAAAAGCTTTGCGACACCGGCTCATTGCTGATAATTATCGATAACGAAGCGGCAAAGGAAGAAACATGCGGTATTTATAAGATCTAAATCATCTTATTACTCAGGAGTGCATTAACTCCCTGAATAAACCATACTATTTTTTATCCCAGGGCTATAGTTTATATCTTATGCCGGACAAACATTATTATTTTAACGGAACGCTTTCTCAGATATCGCCAAGCACTTGTTATTATAAATCTTAAATACAATATCTAACCATACTTTTACACTCTTATATAATTACAAGCATTCGAAAAAATCCAATGAAGCGTACTGTCAATCAATTGTTTTCAAAGCTTTTTCAACTCCGGTGGGTTAAACAATTTTGGGCTGACCATTACCGCAGTATCAACTACAATCACACTCCCTGGACACCATTGAAAGGCGCGCTTTCCGAAAAACGGCTGAGTATGGTCACCACAGCCGGGGTTCATTGTCTTTCAAACACTCCGTTTGACATGTCGGATAAGGACGGTGATCCCAGCTTACGTATCTTCTCTTCAACGATCAATCCTCGACAACTGGGCATTACACATGATTATTATGATCACAGCCATGCCGATCAGGACATTAATATTGTTGTTCCCTTCAAGGCACTCCGGAGTTGTGTTGAAAAAGGATTAATCGGTAGTTTATCACCTCAGTTTTACGGTTTTATGGGGCATATCCGGAGACAGCATATCCAAACATTGCTTAAGCACTCTTGTCGGGAATTGATCCGTCAATTGAAGCGGGATGATGTTGAGATTGTGCTGCTTGCCCCTGCCTGAGGTCTTTGCAATCAAACCGTGGGTTTGATACAACGTGAACTTGAGCAAGCCGGATTTGTCACAATTGGCATTTCCCTCGTTAAAGAGATCAGTGAGCGGATCAGGCCACCCCGTACCTTGTTTTTGAGGTACCCTTTTGGACATCCGTTCGGTGAAGCGTTTAACGACAAACAACATTTTGCCATTGTACGTGATTCATTGGACTGCATCAAAACAGCTACTCGCGCACCGAACTTGGTGGAGAGTTCGTACCGCTGGAAAAGAACCAGGTTTTAATTAGACAAATGTCGGACGAACTCGATTTTTCAGATCCAGAAAAAATACATAATGTGGTCTTGATAATGGATTAATTCACGAGAGATATAGTCAAATGTTGTGTTCAAAAAAGTTAAGCAGCAATATCCCTTTC
>CAZJUM010000276.1:0-2271 GCA_964549175.1 uncultured Pseudomonadota bacterium
AGAAAGGGATATTGCTGCTTAACTTTTTTGAACACAACATTTGACTATATCTCGGCTGATCTGATTGACAATGATTAAATTTTTCCGTCCATTTGTTTTAATATTTTGGCAGCTTCAGTATGTGCTTTTTCTTTTTCTTCGATTGAATTTTGCTGCCCGGAAAAACGATAGCGGTCACATTCTTGGATAAAGTGGCTGACAGTTTCCCCTAAATTCTCCGGTATCCTTCCTGATTTTCCTAAGTTCTCGATGTCAATTGCAGTTAGTTCACCACTACCTAAATCGAGTTTATTGGAAATGTATTCAGACATAATTGCGCTGAGTGTTTGGTAAAACGCTTCTTCGCAACGAATCCGGTTTTTTAACGCTTTTAATTTTTTATTTTTGAGCGTTTTTGCCGATCGTGATCGAGCCAGTGCCTGATTCTCGGATAGGCTTTGTCGACGCTTAGCGAATACAAGAGTGCTCAAATAAAAAATCGGAGGAAAAAGCAGTGCCAAAATCCAACTCCAGTGTTGACCTTGGGATTGAAGTGCGTCTTCAAACGTGTAATTCGCCTGGAGTCCTCGGTTTGCTTTGGTAAATTTCCGCACGTTTATTGATGGCGTTTCGTTGTAATTGACTACGTCGGATTGTGTAACTTCTTTGGCGGGCAAGACTTTTAACGGTAATGAGTTACTGGTAGTAGTGAGATAGTCTCTTTGCTCAATGTCGAAAAATGAAAATGGAATAGCGGGGATTTCCGTGATGGAATCGTTTTTGGGACGGATCACTTGGCGAAAGGAAATTACATCATCTTGAATATCACCAGGTTGCAGATTATCCACAATGACAAACTGATCACGATACTTTGGAATTTCCGATAACAGTGGGGCTTTCAGTTTGTCCAAACGGCCTTTACCTGAAATTCGAATGATGAGCTCAATCGGATCACCAACTTTTGCCCGTTGGGTTTCCGAGTGCAGTTCGATCCGATAGTCGCCAATCGCTCCACTGAACGAATCGGGACGGTTTTTGGTGGGAAGTGGATCGACTTGAATATCAAGGGGTTCAGAAATGGCAAAGATTTTTTCAAGTTTTGGTACCCGAACACGTTCGCCAAAGAAATTCGTTGTGAACTGGCTACCCCGTCGGACTCTTGCTTTTACGCTAGCTGCTGGTATGGATAACGAACCCGAATCTGAAGGAAATATTTTAAATTTTACCGAATAGACGGAGTAGTCCTCATTATTGATGGTCTCCGAAGATCGGACAAAAGGAATGTTATAATTGTTTACCTGAAGTTCGGAAGTGTTTGCTTTATCCTGATTTCCCGCTAATTGAAGCTTTAATGTGTCTTTTCGATCCAACAATGGGAAAAAAAACTCATAGCCCTCGATCCGTTCCTGGATGGCCCATTTTAAAGTGATGATAAAGGGTTCCTGGGGAAAGATATTTTTCTTTGAAGCCGCGAGTATGACCCGCATCGATGATTGTTGCCCAGGTGCAATTATTTTTATTGAAAAAGGTTTGGTGTGATATTTTTTAGAATCATGTGTTACTGCTATAGGTGGAATTTTGAAATTTCCCGTTTTTTGTGCATAAATAGAGATCTTGTAAACCAACCCACTGAATTGATCGACTTTTCCATTGATAATAACGGTTCGGGAAGTAGACATTGGGGAGCCGATTTGCTTAAAAACTAATCCCTCGATTTTAGGAAAGATAATGGCGACTCCTTTTTTGGCACCGTTGACTTTTAATTGACCGCTAATTCGATCACCGAGTGTTAGAACTGAGTCTGATAGCTCAAACTCGACATTTAGTTTCGCAAGAGCTTGAGATGGAATAGCCAATAGGGCTAGTGCTAAGATAAAGGCTACCGGAGATAAAGTTGTTGATTTCACACGCATAATAATGGGGATTATTCTGTTGTTGAACCTTGGATCTGATTCAAACCATCAGGAGTACATTGTTAAAAGACCAAAGAATCTTCTAGTGATGATCCTCTTTCATCTTGCTAAACTTGATGACATACATGCTATGGAATAAAATAAATTACACGATTTTGGCAACTGATTGTCGGGCAATTATATTTGAGGAGATAATGCCAATAAGAAGCGTTAATTGTGATGTTATATTTCCAGTGGATAGTCTTTAAAAAAAAATGAGATTTTTCCAGCCATTCAAATTATGGAAGGCATATAATTACAAGGAATACATGTATTGCAATATAGTTAGAGATATAGTCAAATGTTGTGTTCAAAAAAGTTAAGCAGCAATATCCCTTTC
>CAZJUM010000277.1:0-2255 GCA_964549175.1 uncultured Pseudomonadota bacterium
AAAGCGGCATTGAAAGCCACATACGATGCTTTAATGGGCGCTATATCAAAGAGCTGTTTTGAAAAATGTAATGGCACTTTTTGCTCAAAATTGTTGTCAGGCTTTTTTCTATTTTTTGCTTTTTTGTAAAAATTCGCTGAATAGTTATAAGTGGCTATAAGAAAACAAGGTAAAACTATTGGAAAATAGGTAGTCAATTTTTCAAGGAACGTCCCCCATCCGAAGATTAAGGAAGATTAAGTATATCTTTCATTAATTGAAAATGATTATCCAAAGAGTAGATTTCACAATGATTTTGTTTTGCGTTTTGTGCGATTATTAAATCCGGGATACCGATTCCATTCAATCCATTCTTAAGACATTTATATTGATACTCAATGATCTGATTCCAGTTAACAGACAGATCGAATCTGTTTATATTTAACAACAAATTAATGAGTTTTCTCTGATTTTGAATTTTAAGAAAGGGGATTAGCTCTGCTAAAATCAGATCATTTGTTACGATTAGATTTTCATCAATCAAAAAATCAAGTTTTTCTGAATTATCGCCAGTCCTGAAATACTCAACCCATATTGAGGTATCAACTAATACCGACATCAACGTCCTCTGATATCATTTAAATCAATAGCCAGGTCAACTTTTCCTTTAAATCCCTTCAATTGCGAAATCTTTGATTTTCTAATTAAATCTTCCAAGGCTGTAATAATGACCTTTGTTTTTGTATTTATGCGGGTAGCTTGCATGGCTTCAGATAATAATTGCTTAGGCAAATCAAGGGTTGTCCTCATAATAATGCTCCATTTTTTTATGCATAAATTTAACACTCCATGCATACAAAGGCAATGGGTACAATTTGTCCTTGCCCAACGACGGCGGTCAGTAGCAGCCAGGGTTTCCTGCGACGATCAACTTAAAATGCTTGTTTTCTACCATCTCGAAGAACATGTCTCGGCTCGTCATATGCTCCAAGTCCTTGAACAAGATGACTTTGCTCGTGAAAACATTGCCCCATAAGGCGGTATTAAAAAAGGCACCAATCTCTTTTCAACCTTGCACCTGAATTTTGGCTGATGTTTTTGACGCCTAATCGCGGTGCTGACCCGCAAGCCCGTTGGGTGGGAACAGGCCGGAGGCCTGATCACAGCCTGCGCGCACAGTTGACTTGCCCCCTTCTTGAGTACAATCCGTATTGTTAAGAAGGCAGTATGGGGAAGTTGTTGACAAATTGTACAAGAGCTATTTACCTTCGCCTTACAATTTGTGCCACTCCTGATGTCGTTATTCCCAGGTGCCTCGCTGTTTCCGCTAATGAAACACCATAATTCTTAACCAATGTTAAGGCAATTTTTCTCCTTATTTGCGGCAGCGGGCTCAGCCGGCTGCCCGATTTAAGCAACTTAGGTGATATCTTTTCTTGCCTGCAAGATTTTGTTATCTCTGCTCTGATTCTTTTTCCCAAGTCTTCGGCAGACAATTGATACTTTAACTTCTCTTCCGCCTGACTGATCACTTCGGACACAAAATCCCCGCTCCCAAGTATGCGGTCATCCCCTTTTCCTTTAACACCCATCTTTCTCATGCTTTTGACAGCTGACCAGCCACCCATGGAGCGCACTAAGCCGCCGCCTGTCAGGTCGGGCCTTTTTCCAAGGGCAACTCCTTTTTTAACATATGCCCGATATAATCTTTTAGCCTCAGCTTCTCTTTTACCAAACTTTTGTAAAACATACTCTCTAGCCTGCCAGTCATTTTTATGTCTAGCCATGATAACCGCATGACCGCACCATTTGTATCTGTCAAGAGAGGCCATCTCTTTTACTATACCGGCCCTTAATGGATTTAGATGTATATACCGCACCAGCTCTTCAAAATACGGGTCTTCCTCACAAATAATCGATTTGTAACGGTTCGAAAATAGATGCCCAG
This sequence comes from uncultured Pseudomonadota bacterium, assembly GCA_964549175.1. GTDB lineage: Bacteria > SAR324 > SAR324 > XYD2-FULL-50-16 > XYD2-FULL-50-16 > CAZJUM01. The sequence goes on from CAZJUM010000277.1 coordinate 1,928, forward strand.
CGCGCTTGTGTCTTCGATTATATGATACTGCGTAGCCCGATAGAAACCGGCGCATAACAGCAGGAAGGCCGATACTACTGCTGCGCAGTAATATATGCGCGTGATTGGTCATCAGTGACCAGGCATATATTGACGTAGCTGTATCCAGGGCAATGCTGCCCATGCGAAAAACAAAGTTTTCCCGGTCACTATCATCAGTAACAATATCCCGTCTTTCAATTCCACGTAATATCACATGATGTAATGTACCGGGTGCATCCAATCTGGCCCCTCTTGGCATCTTTGCTCTCCTTGATCGCATTTGTGTTCAAATACAATATCCCTGGCT
>CAZJUM010000278.1:0-2202 GCA_964549175.1 uncultured Pseudomonadota bacterium
ATAGCTCTTCGAGACTATGGAGCCACCAGAGAGAAATTAGCTGAACAGTTACTTTTTCGATTTGATTTTTATGGATATCCAAATATGGATGGAGATGGGGAGAACGAATCAATGTGATATGATAATCACCCCATTGATTTGCCATACAAGACGTTACTTTCTTGTGATCACTTCAAGATCACCTGGCATATACTTTCTGAGAACTTTGGGAATTACCACTGAACCATCCGCTTGCTGATAGTTTTCGAGAATCGCAATCAAGAATCGGGGAGATGGAATTGCCGTGTTATTAATCATATAAACAAACTTTTTATTTCCCTCTTTAGTTTTATATCTAACGTTTAAGCGCCTTGATTGCCAATCGAGAAAATTTGATGCCGAACCGGTTTCACCATAACCCTCACGACTGGGAATCCATACTTCCAAATCAAACATTTTGTATTTTCCGGTGCTCATATCACCAGTACAAATTAAAAGTTGTCGATATGGTAGTTCCAAATCTTCGTGCAATTCTCGCGAGATTGATACCATTTCTTGATGTAAGCGATCAGCTTCCTCTATATCCGCTTTAACGATACATACCTGTTCTACTTTCATAAACTCATGTACCCGGTAAATACCTTTGGTATCTTTACCATGACTTCCGATCTCACTACGATAGCATTGTGAAAACCCGCAAAATTTCATTGGCAGATTTTTTTCATCTAAAACTTCGTTAGAATAATAGGCCAATAAAGAGGGTTCCGCGGTTCCCACTAGAAACTTACCTTCTTTCTGATCATTGCCGGCCGCGTCGATTTCCTTGTTTGCCACTTTATAGATTTCGTCGACATCCTGATCATAGTTTTCCCCGGAAAAATACCCGCTACCAAATAAAGCATACCCGCGAATCAATGTCGGAGGAATCATAGGCAGAAACCCTTTCACAGTCAATTTCCGCATAGCATACATCATTAACCCCATCTGCAGCGCCACGGCTTCATTTTTAACATAGTACCCCCGATAACCTGCGACTTTAGCCCCTCGCTCCAAATCCAGAATATCCAAATCACGTCCCAACTCAATATGGCTTTTGGGTCTGAAGTCAAACTTTGTGGGTTCCCCCCATCGATAGACTTCCATATTTTCACGATCATCTTTTCCAATTGGTGTGTCTTCTGATGGGATCATCGGCACCTTAACCATCAATGCCATATAATCGTCGTCAATTTTTTTTCCGGTTTCTTCCAATTTGGCAATATCAAATTTGAGCTGCTTCCCTTCTTCAATTTGCTCCGGAGTGGGTCGCCCTTTTTTCCCTACCTTAGCAAGCTCATTTCGTTTGGCTCTGGTTTCGCTGATTTTGGTTTGGATCTCTTTTCTTTGATCATCCAAAACAAACAAGGCAGCCAAATCCAGTGTGATGTTCTTATTGACGATGGCTTCTTTAATCTTATCCGCGTGCTCTCGGATGTATCTAATATTTAACATGCTGATGATCAGGGTAAATGATCAAACAAATATGGTGGCTGGTAAGTCACCAGTTGATGATTAATGAGAGTCTAAGAATCTGATAATTTTTAGTCAATCGTTTTGAAATCGGTCAAGAAATTTTGGATGAATTGTTTGAAGCCATTCCTGATTGTTGGGATTGGTTGACGGTCCGGTGACTAAAGCAAATCCTGGAATTGTCAAGGCTTTTCGTCCCTATTCCGATAAGAAAAAATAACAAAACCAATTTGCTTAAATGAATAAATCACAGTTTTAGAAGTTTCTCATGATAAGTTTCGATGAAGCATTAAAAATGATCTCAGAAAATACCACAGTATTAGAAGCGGAAACAGTATCCGTCCACAAAGCGCTAAGACACACCCTGACCCAAAATACCGAAGCAAACCAACCCTTTCTTCCTCCGTATCAATGGACGGGTATGTGATAAGATCATCCGATTCTATATCGAAAACCGCAAAACTTAAGCATGTCGGATTGTTGCGGCCGACGATAACTCTAATCATAAGTTACAATCCGGTGAAGCATTTAAAATAATGACCAGAGCGCCTGGTCCGGCAGGAGCTGATGCCGTTGTGATGATGCGTGCTGGCAAGAGGGACGGTGGCTGGGAAAGCGATCTCTTCGAAGACGCGCGAAACAACCAACCTTCGGTGAAACCGCGAGTTATAGTTGATTCTTGTGTTTGAGAGTGAAGTGGCGTACCCCTTTGTT
>CAZJUM010000279.1:0-2198 GCA_964549175.1 uncultured Pseudomonadota bacterium
AAACAAAGGGGTACGCCACTTCACTCTCAAACACAAGAATCAACTATAACTCGGTAAGTATTAACAAATCCCGTTAGAAAATATGGAACTCGTTGTGAATACTTGTCGCAGTGACTGATCGCTTAATTTGCTCTCTGAGAAAAAGTATAGGATACACAAGCCGCAATAGACCCTCCACAATAGCTGTTGCCATGTGTTCAACGGCCACCGATATCTTGTTACACTATCAAAGTTTATCTGCCTTATACATTATGGCTTGAAATAAATTCACATAGAGGTCATAAATGTCGAAAACGGTTTTTAGCTACGCGATCCGGTGACAAAGAGTCCGCGATACCTGGCGTGAGTATTGCGAAGATCTGAAGTGCCGCGGGCTTGATTCTGAGTTATAGTTGATTCTTCCATGGTTGAACTCGGAATTATGAATAGCTTACCCGGTTTGAAAAAGGTATCCCAAGAAGAGCTCATCAAGGCAAAGATAGCGATGCCAGGCGGTGTCGCCAGAAATGTGACCTGAAGGTTCCCGGGAAACAGAAACGGGAAGTCGCTGATGATTTAAGATCCATATTTTACGTCAGCTCAAAGAAGAAAGCTTGGAAATTCTACGATGACTTTAAGAAAAAGTGGGAAAACGATCTTCCGAGTGCTGTTAACTCATTGAGGTATTTGATCGGAAGATGTTTGAGCTTCTTCGATTTCCCGGAGGAAGAATGGGTATCGTTGAGAAACACAAATGTCATTGAAAGACTAAATAAGGAGTTTAAGCGAAGAACCAAGACCATGGAAATCGTCGCGGGTGAGAATGTCTGTTATCGATTGATGGTTTTCATCATTCTTCACCTCCATAGGTTTACTGCCAAGCAAACTCAACGAGGTGTGCGCTTTAGCTGTACCACTTCAATTAATCACATTAGGTATCAGTTTTTTAAAATGAGCAAGTAATTATCAGGAGAACTGATGATTATTTCAGCAAGCAGAAGAACAGACATACCGGCTTTTTATTCGGATTGGTTTATTGATAGGCTTGAAAAAGGATATCTTTATGTCAAAAACCCGATGAACAGAAAGCAAGTTTCCAAAATACGGTTAAATATTGAAACAATTGATTGCATCGTTTTCTGGACAAAAAATCCTATACCTTTAATGACAAGACTTGAGACCTTTAATAGTTTTCCTTACTACTTTCAGTACACTCTCAACGCTTATGATGGAAAAATCGAGAAAAATACGCCTGAAATAAGTAAGCGAATTGATACTTTTAGACGTTTATCAAATAGAATTGGTCCAGAAAAAATAATATGGAGATATGATCCCATTTTCTTTACCGATGGGTATGCGTATGAAGATCATCTTATTTACTTCGAGAAAATCGCGCGTGGTTTAGAGGAGTATACTTTAAAATGTGTTGTTAGTTTTTTAGATGTTTATAAGAAATGTGAAAGAAACATGAAAGCGTTGTCATTTAGCACTTTAGATGATATTAAAATGGTAAATATCGCAAGTGAATTTGCAAAAATAGCGGAACAATCTGGAATATCAGTGGAGACATGTGCTGAGGATATTGATTTATTAGATGTGGGAGTTAAAAAAGGTAAATGTATTGATGATAAGCTCATCTCCCGAATTACCGGTAAAAGCTTTATCGCCAAAAAAGATAAGACCCAAAGGGATGAGTGTGGCTGTATTGAGAGTGTCGATATTGGGGCCTATAATTCGTGTCGCCATAACTGTGTTTACTGCTATGCAAACTTTAATAGAGAAGCTGTTTTAAAAAACATGAGCAACCATGTTCAAGGCTCAGCTCTCATGTGTGGAAGCTTAGTTGGAGATGAAAAAATTATTGAGAGAAAGGCAAAAACACTATTCAATAAAAGAACTAGTGGCGGAGAACAACTTAAATTTTGATTGCATAATTTTAAACGAGGCGACTTACCAATCTCTAATTATCTCAAAATGGATATAATCGCGCCAGCCATTGGCAATTGCCTGACAAAATATTGTAATACAGCCGCGCTTTCAGGAGGCGGACGGATACCTTTTTTTCTTTTGGTGTAACTGTTCAGCTAATTTCTCTCCGGTGGCTCCATAGTCTCGAAGAGCTATGGAGTCTGTATGATTTTACATTAAGACTCCGCAAGGCTAAGCCATTATGGAGCCACCGTGGGCTTTAAAAGCGGATTTTTTTGTTCTGTATGTGC
>CAZJUM010000280.1:0-2167 GCA_964549175.1 uncultured Pseudomonadota bacterium
AAACAGAAGGTACAATTATTATCCCACTCATTACTTTGGCCATTTCAATCCGTAATCAGGACGTCGGGATGAAATGATGGGTAGGCATTTAAGGTAGGCGGCTTAATCACCCGAAAGTTTTTGATACACCCTTTTTTTTGAGGGGTTGACCTTTTGACCCGCCTATGATTTCTTTAGAGTGTTCAATTTTATTTCAATTGAACTTAGAATAGATTGTGGAAGTGAGGTGACAAGCCTCCGCTGCCCCGCAGCCGTGAAGGGAACGAACATCCAACCAAGTCACTGGGATTTGTTGATTATCCCGGGAAGACGGATTAGTAGGGTGCCCTAAGCCGGAATACCGATCTATTTCGAAAGCCTCGCGGGAGGTGATGATATGTTAGGAGATACAATCATTTCGGTTCCATATCGGATCAACATGGTTCCACGTGTCCCAACTTCCCTCAGATTGTCCCCAACCTCGAAGTCTCTCGATTAATTCTCAGTCAATATTAAGCTAAAAAGTCAAGCGAGTATGTGGGCTTTTAACTGATATTGTTTCGCCATAATTTAGTTTATCAACCTGATATTGAATTGTTTTGGAGCGATAGAATGAAAAAACTATTTGTTATGTTAGCTTTGTTTTTGTGCGTATTTCTGGCATCCGCTGCTTATGGAATGACAAGAAGTTTGAAAAGAGATCCGGCAATTGTGATTACGGCATTCGGAACAACTACAGTTGCCAGCGCGACATTCGATTTTTTTGAGGCTCAGCTGAAAAAAGAAGCGGCAGGAATGATTAAGAATTATCCGATTGAGTGGTCGTTTACCTCTGAAATTGTGCGGGAGCGAGCCAATCGAGCATTTAAGGAAAAAGGAATAGACAAGTACTATAAGAGCTTGCCTCAAGTATTGGCTAATTTGGAAGCGGAAGGATATCGCAAAGTCGTTGTACAGCCGCTTCATATTTTTGCCGGGCAGGAGTACCAGGAGGTTGTAAAAACTGTAAAAGCATTTAAAAGTTTGGGACTACGCATTGAACTGGGTTATACCTTAACCCATGACTGGGAGATGCTTTTCGAATCCATTGCGGCCATCGAATCCGAATTTCTTACCCCTGATCAAGGATGCAACGTGATCGCCATTCACGGATCGCCGTTAACATTTATTGGCACCACAGGAGCGTATGTGGGGATGGATCGATATTTGGAACATAAGTATCAAAATACCTTTGTGGGCGCGATGGATGGATTGCTTACGGCAGAACAAGCTTTGAACAAAGCCAAAAATTGCGCGATTAAAAGAATCAAATATATTCCATACTTGTTTGTGGCCGGTGACCACATTATGAACGATGTGATGGCAGCCGAAGCGGATGAGGATGGAGCGATATCATGGTCGCTTGAGCTGCAACAGGCCGGTTTTAAAACCGAAACGATTTATGTTCGGCAAAATGGTCACAAACTCTATAAAGGTCTTGGTTTTTACAAAAAAATCAATCACCTGTTTATCAGGAGCTTAATCCAGGCATTAAAACGCTTGGAAACATTTTAACTGATTAGCTTGAGGAATTGACACCACTCAAGCATCAAAACCGTGTATGGAGAGCAAGAAGGGCCGCGAATGGATTCAATGCGCAAAAGAAAGGAGCTTCATCCTGTCATCCGTTTCTCGCTTTCTCCGCTCACACAAAAGAGATCCTCCGAGGCGACTTGCGCCCCGGAAACGTTTATAGCGGAGCGGGGGCCGCTGAGTTTGTTGAGCGCATGCCAAATAAGTTCAAGAATACCCGAATCGTTTTAAGAGGTGATAGCGCTTTTTTTGACGATAGGCTTGTCAGCGTCTCGGAACAACATGGTTACTTAGTCATACACCACTGGTTAAACCAGTGGCTTGATTTTATGAACCGCTCAAAGCGGCATGTTAAAAGAGTATGAATCACCTAAAGATGGTTTTGCCTTAAAAAATTTTATATATCAAATACAGTCAATTGATCAATTCGCTGATCCTCCTTTTCTTGCTCCTTGATATATGGTCTTATAACTTCCTCATCTCTGCCCACTGTTGAGACGTGGTAAGCTTTGGTTTAATATGTTCAGATGCGTTTTTGGCTTTTAAATAGGATCTGGCAATATGGAGAGATATAGTCAAATGTTGTGTTCAAAAAAGTTAAGCAGCAATATCCCTT
>CAZJUM010000281.1:0-2104 GCA_964549175.1 uncultured Pseudomonadota bacterium
CGGACGATAAAAAGCCTTTATAGGGATTTTTGTTTTTCGCGAACCCCTGACCGCCACTGAAAAATAAAAATAGATTTTAAGCACATACAGAACAAAAAAATCCGCTTTTAAAGCCCCCGGTGGCTCCATAATGGCGTAGCCTTGCGGAGTCTTAAGGTAGAATCATACAGACTCCATAGCTCTTCGAGACTATGGAGCCAACAAAGAGAAATTAGCTGAACAGTTACAATAAATATTGATAAAAAAACACAAAATCTCACTTTGCCAGTTATCATAACCATATTTTTTTTCTATATTTCTTCGTCATTAACGAGCAAATGAGTGACAGATATTGAACCAATTAGACCAAAAAGACATTGTACCAGCTCCCTCCATGACATAATACCACCTGCACCCGATGGAAAGAAAAAAACACCTACCATTCCAAGTAAAACGAATCCGACATATAGGGAACAGACAAAATATAAAGCGAAAATTTTTCCTCTGGGTATTAGTGCAAAAATTAAGAAAGCGATTATTCCTGACATTATAAAAGGAGCAAATATTCGTTCAAAAATAAATGTCCCATGCATTTCATAGTTATTAGACGGAACAATAGGCCTATAATTAACGAAACGATAAGAAAGATGGGGATAAAAAATATCCATCGAACCCATTCGGGTAAGCCCTCATAAAAATTAAACACAGACACCTTGCGGTAGTGTAATATTTACTGTGTAAATTAATAAGGGTTTAAAAAGAGGCGATTTTTCTGTATAGCAGATCATTCAACAAAAATTACTCAAGGAGAAAGCACCATGAAAATTGAGATTAATGTATCGGATTTAAGGAATTTCATCAAAGACATTCAGGAAAAACGAGAACGATTTTTTCAATTGATTCGTTATGATGTCAGAAAATCAGTCGGGAACTATCTGACAAAACTATGAAGAACTGACCACGTTTTTGGATCGAGCATACTATGAGAGAAGGCTTGACAGAAAGAACTCAAGAAATGGCACATACAAACGGGGATATACGTTAAAAGGAATCGGAAAAGTTCAAGTTAAGGTCCAAGGGACCGAAATGGCAGATTTAGTACGAAGGTGATCCCAAAAGCCAGCAAATGGGAGAGGCTTTGGTTGAGGATATCAGCCTGATGTTTTTAACGGGAATTAGTACCAGAAGTCTCACCCTGATTTCCAAGCGCTTACTGGGGAGGTCCGTTTCACCAGCAAAATCAGCTCCGCCAGTCAAGAATTATCTCAAATTGCTTTAAAGACGGAAGTTCACCGGAGATCTGCTCCGCAGAATGAGGAAAAACCTTCCTTTTTTCAATCAGATAGTGAAAGGTAAATTGACACAAAAAAGCTCGCGCTACCAGAAATATGAATGGTCTTGATCTTTCGTTAATAAAAAAATCAGATGATGTCTTGGCCTTATCGTTCCCTATTAAATTTCGAATTGTGCTGGGAGCTTTAATCCCCGGCATGATTTTTTTATTTGTCCTGGATCGCATTGGAAGTAACGAAACTATCGGAACCTTTATCTATATTTTAGGCGGAATTAGTTTGCTGGCGGGTTTATATTATGAGGTTTGGTATTTTAATCGTGAGAAGCAAGCCGTTATCCGTCATATCGGACTGCTTTTTTTCTTTTCAAAAAGCGAAATTTCTTTGATAGATGTTGATCGATTTGAGATTGTGGAATTCGGTCAACGTGTTTCGTTGTGGAAAACATATGATACCACAAAGCAAAGCAAAAAATTTGCGAAGCTTCAATTCATTACTCTCAATGAAAAAGTGATAAGTGTTGAGATCATAAACGGAAAACACAGGGATAAACTGATTAAAAAAGGAAAGACAATTGCTTTTTTTTTGCGGGAAGAATTTGGAATTGATTAGCTAGCTCAATTAGCAAGACCAATTAAAGGCTCTTCTTTCGCCAGTGGTTCTTTTCCCCAATCATGATTATCAAGGTGCAGCTGCATATGCCAAAAATTCGTGCTTGTTTCCTTCTGTTTTCTGGTTGTTCGCATTGGTGTTAACTTAACGAAGTGTCCATATTATCCGGAGATATAGTCAAATGTTGTGTTCAAAAAAGTTAAGCAGCAATATCCCTTTCT
>CAZJUM010000282.1:0-2103 GCA_964549175.1 uncultured Pseudomonadota bacterium
GTCAAAAACCTTGTCAAGTAAAAAATGAACTTTTTTGCACTTTTTAAATAAGTTCGGAATAGATACCTATTAACATTCTAATTTGCCAATAATGCATCCCCGCGAATATTTGTCATCCCCGTGAATGCCCGTCATCCCCGCGAATGCGAGGATCCACCGAGGGTATGCGGACGGAACGGTTTAGAATATCTGTCATCCCCGCGGATGCGGGGATCCGGGGAACCATTTGGTTTCTTAGGCTTTTATGGTTAGATTCCCGCTTTCGCGGGAATGACGGGGGTGATCAAAGAAATGAGCTTGCGAATTGTACATAATCATATAAAGATATATCGGAGAAATATCTGAGGGTGAATTTGAGGAAGGTACAGGCGCCACGCTTTAGTATAGCTGAAAAACACAAGCGATCAACCTTAAAGCATATGTTAGTGGGTGAGATAGTTTACGGATGATGTGAATACTATAAAAAGGATTGAATAGCCCGCAAAATTTGTGATTTCCCTGTATTTTTCAGAGCCGAATGGGGCATCGGAGGGGATTGTAAATCCAAAGCGTTGACAATTAGCGCATTGGATTTTCGCAATTGGTTGTTCTTTACTTTATCGGTTTTATTGGCGATTACTAAATGAGGAATGTTACCGCCAATCAGCATATTTCGGAAAGCGATGTCATCTTGACTTGGTTTGTGTCTGATATCTAAAAGCTGCACAACAACCTTAAGTTCGGAATAATTGAACAGGAAATCGTGTATCATGGCCAACCAATTGTCTTTGACTCTAAGCGGTACATTCGCGAAACCGTATCCCGGAAGATCAATAAAATAAAATTTCTGGTTAATCAAAAAAAAATTGAGCAATTGAGTCTTACCAGGAGTGGAACTGGTTTTGACAAGCTTTTTTCGATTGAGAAGATGATTAATTAAAGTGGATTTTCCGACATTAGATCGGCCAACAAACGCTATACCAGGTAAAGGCGCGATATCGAATGATGCAATCGTTGAATAGCTTTTTACATATTCGGATGAGGTAATTTTCATCAGTGTGTTATGGGTTGATGGGCGAATACTCGTGTGATTCAGCCAGTCCGCCAATTGACTGAAAATCTGGCAAATGGTATGGGTCTCCTGATAATTGGGTGATTGCTCAAATCAAAAGAAACCGACACAGACGCCCGATTCGATTTTGATCAATTTCCGCGTTTCCGCTACCGTGTATTTTTAAAGACAACATCTTGAGAATGCAATTAGAATCTCATTTTTGAGGAGAATGGAATCAATGAAAGAAATTTGCCTGAATGATTTGGGCTATCCGTTGAGTTATATTAAAATGTTTTCTAAAAGCATTCAAATATATCGTGGTTCATTTTTCAACTATTTTATCCTATCCTTATTAATTTATCTCCCCTTCCTTCTGATCGAGCAATTGGGAAAAATTGAGTTTGTATTTCTGATTGAGATATTCCACGGTAATTTTTTGGATATCCTGGTTTTTCTGACATTACCAACTTTGATAATCCATAAAAAAGTGTTTCCTCTGGGAACGATTCAGATTTTTTTACAGCGTTTTTTGGCTTCGGCGGTCACTATCACTTTTATACAGCTTGCGTTTAATTTTTTAGGTATTATAGGATTTATTCCTTACCTATTCATTTTGTTTGCCGGTTTTTTTCTAGTTATTGAGAATTCGTCCAAGATCATCAATGTCAAAAGCTGCATGATACAAAGTGTGCAATTGATGCGAAATTTCTTTTTCGCGGTAACCTGGAATTTTATATTAATCACTATTTTGGTAAACCTTCCGGTTTCTTTATTCGCGATTTGGTATTTTTCTGATCATCAAGGGTTATGGGAAGTTTTAAGTTCTTTGGAAAGCGTGCAAAAAGACAATACGGTTTCTTTTCAACAATTATTTGAAGCGTCTGTGCGCCTGACGCGGGAGCCTGGATTTATGTTTGGAAGGATACTTTTGCATATCGTGTTTCGCCCCATAAAGTCTATTTTTATGGCGTCCGTATTTATCTCATTGATGCATCATTTATATCCTGAAAGAATCAATAACGAGTTATAGTTGATTCTTGTGTTTGAGAGTGAAGTGGCGTACCCCTTTG
>CAZJUM010000283.1:0-2099 GCA_964549175.1 uncultured Pseudomonadota bacterium
CCCCAAATGTAGCTTAGCAACCGGTTCAAATTTTGGGGTCCAATATAGATTGAAAGCTTGACCATGCCTAAAATGCGCTGATAAACTTCATTCGCTCCCCATGCGGGAGAGTGGATTGAAACCCCTTCTTTTTCCGAAAGTCGGGAGCGCAATCGAAAATATGAACCTCTGATGAAGGTCGATGGATGACTATCGTCGCCGTTGAATGCAAGCGGATGCAGTTCAATGATGACGCTGAATTCTACCGTGAAGAACACGTAGGAGAGAAAGCGTTGATACAATCAAGGGGCTCCACGAAAGGCAATTGCTGACTAACATGAAATTGGCTGGTGTCAGAATAAGCTTACCCATGAATTTAGATATCAAAAAACTAAAGGACGAAAAGAAAAAGAAGTTGTGATTCAAATACAAAATCCGGGACCTTCCACGCTATCTTTCTTACTACAGGCTCGCATAGAAGAGATGTTTGTATAATTTGTCAACCACGTCCTTTCTGAATTATGGAATCAAAAACAATACTCACCATAGATTGTGGAACCCAAAGTTTAAGAGGGATTCTATTCTCATCCAGAGGTGAAATTCTAGCTCACGCCCAGGTAATATATGATGCATATTTTAGTCACAATCCAGGGTGGGCGGAACAGGACCCGCTTATCTATTGGAAGAGTCTGCTAAAGGCGTGTCACCGGTTAAAGAAGGCTAGCCCAACGTGGTTTGATGCTATAGAAGGCGTTGGAATTACTGCCCAGCGGGCAAGCATGGTAAATGTTGATAAAAAAGGTGACCCGCTAAGGCCTGCAATTATCTGGTTGGATAAAAGAAGTTCAAAACCTGTATGGTCGCAGAAACCGATTATCGGACCCGTGCTGAAAATCATGGGCCTAAAGAAGAAAATTCAAGCTGTAGAATCACAGGGTAAGTGCAATTGGATAATGCAAAATCAGCCTGAAATCTGGCAAAAGACTGATAAATATCTTCAACTATCAGGATTTTTAAATTTTAAGCTGACCGGTGAGTTCAGGGATTCAACTGCCTCACAAATCGGTCATTTACCCTTTCGTTATAAAAAGCAGGTATGGGCAAAACCATTTCATTTGGAAAGATTATTGTTTCCGGTCGAACCGCAAAAATTACCACAATTGGTTCTGCCTGGTGAACTGCTGGGCAATATAACCACCATTGCATCTGAACAAACCGGGTTGAAAAAAGGAATTCAAGTCTTTGCATGCGGGTCTGACAAAGGATGCGAAACCCTGGGGGCGGGTGTGTTATCATCAAAAATGGCCAGCTTAAGCTTCGGGACAGCAGCAACCATTCAAACCCTGTCGGAAAAATATATTGAACCCATAAAATTAATGCGGCCCTATCCGGCGTGTGTCCCTAATTTGTACAACCCCGAGATAGAAGTTTTTCGTGGCTATTGGATGATCTCATGGTTTAAAAAAGAATTTGCCCATAAAGAAGTTGAAACAGCGAAAAACCTGGGTGTGCCAGTGGAAACAATTCTAGATCAATGCCTTGAAAGATCAGAGCCCGGTGCCATGGGATTAATTGTGCAACCGTATTGGGGGGCTGGTCTGGATCACCCGGATGCAAAGGGTGCCATGATTGGATTTGGTGATGCACATACTAAGGATCATGTATATCGAGCTGTAATAGAGGGTTTGGGATTTGCTTTATTTGAAGGCATGCAAAAAATAGAGAAAAAGTCTAAAGTAAAATTTGTCAAAGCCGCTGTTTCTGGCGGGGCATCACAAAGTGATGCAATATGCAGGATTACTGCAGATATATTCAATCTTCCAATGGAAAAAGGGCAGACCCATGAAACATCGAGTCTTGGCGCTGCTATCCTTACGGCCAAAGGACTGGGATGGTATCCAGATATTCAAAACGCGGTCAAACAGATGGTAAAAGTTAAACATGTTTTTGAACCCGATCCTGCCAATGTGCGTATTTATAAGGACCTTTACTCACAGGTTTATAGACAAATGTATGGCGCATTAAAGCCCTTATATAAAAAGATACAACAAATTACTGGATAGCCAAAAATATAGGGCGGGGTTGAGGGACGTTCCTTAAACCTGACGAGCCTGATCCAT
>CAZJUM010000284.1:0-2082 GCA_964549175.1 uncultured Pseudomonadota bacterium
CAAAAATCCGTCAAAAACCTTGTCAAGTAAAAAATGAACTTTTTTGCACTTTTTCAATAAGTTCTGAATAGATACCCCGCTTTAATTTTATAATCAATTCAAGCGACTAACTGGGACAATGTGTACACCATGATCTTGAATAGGTGGCAGATTATTGGCTAGTACCTTAAATGTCAACAAGTACGGATGCCCAATCACAATCGCTCGGCCATGCTTTTTAGCGATTCTGACTCCTTTGTATAGTTGCCGTTTTATTTTCTGTTCATCTTGCTCATTATCCAAAAAAATATTGCGGGAAAAATACTTTACTTTGTAGAGATAAGCCGCATTTCGAGCAATATTTCCTGGCACTGTTTTGCTGTCGATAAAAAACAAATTCTTCGCTTTTAATATCTCCATCACAATGTTCAAACCATGTCCATATTTTGTAAATGCTGACCCCATATGGTTATTTACTCCGGTAGCATATTTCACGGATAACAAGTTCTTTTCTATTTTTCTGATCAAGGTATCACGATCATCATCAATCATTAATGCCCCGGGACCAGGATCAATTTTTGGCCAATCGCTTGGCTGCATAGGTAAATGAAGAAGTATCTCATGTTGCTTATTGCGCAGAATCTCTGCTGTTTGCTGGGTATATTCCAAATTCGGTAAAATAGAAAAGGTTAGTGCGTAATTCAAATTAACCAGTTTTTGAAATACCCCCATGCTATATCCTAAATCATCAATGATAATCGCCAGCTTCGATTTTGAATCATCCGGAGCAGCGACTTCCGCATCGTCTGGTTCCAACTCAATTGGTGTCTCTATAACGGATTCCTCGTACTGCCTTATCCCAGAACCCGCTGTTTCAATTAGAACACTGATCCATAATATATTTTTATTTATAAATTCAATCTGATATCGGTCAGGAAGTTGAAGAAATTCGTCTTGTTTTATCACCTTAATGCGATACTCCAGTTGTTCTTGTTCGCAAAAATGTTTTGTAAGATTAAATGCAAGCGTCTTATCAAAGTACTTCACCTGATGGATAAACTGAGAATGCGTTGTTTCCTTGCCGCTGGCGGGAGTTTGTTTTTGTTCCTCCGCGATTAACAGCCCACCATGGTTATCACGGAAATATCGGGTAAATCGTTTAAAAAGATCTTTTTGACTCTGAATTACCGCCGCTTCTTTTTCAATATCTTCGGAGGAAGGGATAGCCTCAGGAAATTTGGGAGTGCGATATATATAGAGGAAAATCAAAAATACCAATAAAACAGCACCAATTGAAAATAATAAAATTTTAGTTTTTTTATGCATAGTCATTCACGATACTCATCAACACAGGCAGTAAAAATAAATACAAATCCCCGCAAAGGGGCAAAACCCCCAATGCACACTCTCCGCTAACTTAAAAACAGGCAAGCCACAGGCTTTGCCAGTGAGACTATCAAGGTTTGATCCTTGGACTTGATATCTCTGACGTTTATAAAACCTTGTAAGACGCTCTCCTTATAGTTTTGGCGAGCACTTTATAAGGAGAACATATGCCTTACAATAGTTCAGTCATAGCAGATGGGCTCATATTTATCACCTGGTTTTTGTAGCATATCGTAGAAAAAAAAGACGCTTTGCGGAGAAGCAAGAGATTCTTTAGGTCCCAAAATAAGAGAATGAGCCTCATAAAAAGGCAGTGAATAATTGAAGGACATACGCTTCAGGATCATATCCGTCTGATGATAAGAATTCCACCGAAATATCTGGTATCGGAGGTGATTGGCAGAACTCGACATAAGGAGCAAAAACTGGACTCTTGGCACTCTAAGTTGACACAAACGGTCAAAAAAGAGACAGAGACAATATCGCCAATTTTGATCGCGAATTCCGACCACAAGACTCTTGTGCTATTCTCCCTCTTATGATGCTCAGTCCGGGAAGTATATTGATTTATTTTACCTTATTATCTACTATTAACATCCTAGATTTGCCAATAATGCCTGTCATCCCCGCGAAAGCGGGAATCTAGCTCCGCTGATGCAATGGTTAAGGCTGAGGGTATCTATTCAGAACTTATTAAAAAAGTGCAAAAAAGTTCAT
>CAZJUM010000285.1:0-2075 GCA_964549175.1 uncultured Pseudomonadota bacterium
AACAAAAATCCGTCAAAAACCTTGTCAAGTAAAAATGAACTTTTTTGCACTTTTTAAATAAGTTCTGATAGATACGAAAATATGAGACCAATTTAGTTTGCCATCGATAGTAGTTACTCAGATCGAGCAATAAAAATTTCCTTGACTCAAAAAACGGATCCGGCGCTACCATCAGGGTATTTGCAAAATTCCTATCAATAACCGCTTTCATTGTTTGTGATAAGCCGGAAGCGATCCGATATCAAAGTGATTTTTGGGCACCAGCTATCAATGGCACCGATAAACGCCTCACTCATGTCGCAACAGCCTGATAATATCTGTTCTCGTTGATATTGGGTTGGATTTCCCATAAAGAAACGATTGATTGCCTCTCTGGCATTTCTTTTTCCGACCCCAGCAAGACATGATATTTCAAGATCGTAAGCGATCGTGGCATATTTTCCCCTTTTGCGGCAGGAGGTTTCATCAAACACTTTCAAAATTTAAGTGAGGAAGCATAGGGCCCTCTATTAAATCCTCCCTTTTTTTGAAATGCTCAACTGTCAGCCACCCACTGGCTGTAAATCCATCGGATAAAAGAAAAACAAGGTGGGTTTGATCCCCTCGTCACCCATCGCCAAGTCAAATCGATATACGATATTGGAGATAATCGTTCTGATTCCCACACCGAAAGAGTTTTTATAATTAGTGTCCAATTCGCTGCTGTCATCACTTACCGTTCCCCGCTCAGCGAAAAAAGCGAGCTGAAGCACTGTCTTCAAACCTCCGACCAGATAATAGTTAATCGGAGCCTCTACGGTGGATAAATTCATCCGATATTCAATGGCTTGATAAGCGGAATGCCCGGCGGTAAATCGGTTCATATCATATGCTTGCAGTCTGTTAGCCCCTCCCAGAGAAGTAGCTGTGCCATATTTGTTGGCAGCGATATAATCTTCTATCCTTCTGTCCTCGGTTGCTTGACAAGAGTCATAATCGGAACTGTTTTCACAATCCAGACTCATCAGAGCTCTCACTAGCGATTCGTCTGTTAATCCCTCTCGGGTCACAGTCGCACTGGAACGAAAATAATTAAACACCAAAGTATCATTTTCAAATAATGGAAGGTAATATGTCAGGTTAAAATCCGTTACATAATAATCGCTTAAATTTTCATCTTGATTTTCAGGATAAGTTTGCTTAATTCCCACGCGGAGCCCTTTCCCAGGATCGGTTCGATTATCAGTCATATCCAGAATGATACCATATTCCCGTTGGTTAAACGTAGTCTTTGACTTATCTTCATTCTCGAATTCATTGCCATCTGCATCATATATCTTTTCCATAGAACTGGTAAAATTGAATTGGTTGTAAAAAAAACGGAGTCTTTTCTCCCAGAAGAGCACTCTTAAATTTCCGCTATTACCGCTATAATTCATCACTGGTATGGAAAAATCATCTGCATCTGAGTCAATACCGCGATTATATGATTTAAACGGAAAAGTGCCTTCCATATTACCGGCCTGCAAAAGAACATTCTCTGAAAAAAGCGGCAATTGATCAAGAAACAACAATCGCATGTCAAAATCACCACCAGGCAAAGTCTGCATGGCCATCAAATCGGTTGTTTCGTAGGCATTCGAAAACATTGCCAAAACTGGGACTGCCGCCCCGACACCGGGCAAAATCAAAGGAGTCGGTGCCACAAACCAACCAAATTCTTTTTCTCCCTTGGATTCAACGCGTTCAGGAACTATTCCGAGAGCAACATGAGAGAACAATAATAATAACGTAATGATTAACCAACTTGCTTTATTTCGATTCATGAGAACTGGTTTATTAAATGTTTCACAGCAGCTTGGTGAACTGGAGTTAAAACCTTATTAATCTTGCTGTTTGGACGTGCGGCGAGTATACACATTGTATTCAAAAATTGTCAAATGTGAGTGAACAGAAAACATGGGACGAGGGTGATAAATTAGGGATGTCTTTGCTTCTCTCCTAAAAAAACATCTCCAAAAACTATTCGGTATTATTGTCTTTTTGGAGATATAGTCAAATGTTGTGTTCAAAAAAGTTAAGCAGCAATATCCCTT
>CAZJUM010000286.1:0-2072 GCA_964549175.1 uncultured Pseudomonadota bacterium
AAAAACAATTAACTTCGAAGAGATGAACACAGATTCGGCAGTGCCTGGGTTGAATCGTGATATTGCTCTATCAACTGATATCCGTATTGCACCAGAAAATTTGCTTCACGACTTTAATGAACTTGCATCCGCTTTTATAAAAAAAATGAAAAACAACCAAACCCAAATCCACACCCTCGAAAAAATGCGGGATACCTTATTACCAAAATTAATGAGCGGTGAGGTGAGGGTGGAAATATGAGTAATACTAACCTCCCTGAGAAATTTCCCAAATTCGTCATCTTCAAAACCGCCGATGGGAAAGTCAATATCGATGTTTACTTTCACAATGAAACCCTGTGGCTTAGCCAGAAGCTCATTGGCGAACTGTTTCAGAAAGACCGAAGCGTCATCTCAAAGCATCTGAAAAATATATTTGAAGAAGGCGAACTGGACGAGCAAGTGGTATGTGCAAAATTTGCACTAACCACTCAGCACGGCGCTATAGAGGGAAAAACCCAGCAAAAAGAGGTGATGTACTACAACCTGCGGGCCATTACTGCAGTGGGGTACCGGGTCAATTCCCACCGGGCCACCGAGTTCCGCAAATGGGCCACCGAAATCCTCCATGAATACATCATCAAAGGCTTTGCCATGGATGATGAACGGCTCAAGCAGATCAAACATTTTGGGCAGGACTATTTCGATGAGCTTCTGGAACGCATTCGTGAAATCCGCCTCAGCGAACGGCGGCTCTATCAGAAAATCACCGATATTTACGCCCTTTCTGCCGATTACGATAGAAGCGATGCAACCACCAAAGAGTTCTTTGCCACCGTGCAAAACAAAATGCACTGGGCCATACGGGGCAAAACCGCAGCCGAGATTATCTATACCGAGGCCGACGCTCAAAAGCTGTACATGGGCTTAAAGAGCTGGAAGAATGCCCCCGGCGGTAAAATTCTGAAATTCGATGTGACCATTGCCAAGAACTACCTCAACGAAGAACACCTGAAAGAACTGGAGCGAATTGTCTCCGCCTATCTGGACCTGGCCGAAAACCGGGCACACCGGGGCATTGTAACCAATATGAAAGACTGGGTTCAATTTCTGGACAAGTTCCTTGCCCTCTCGGATTATCCAATTCTTCTGGATAAAGGTAAAATCTCCGCTTTGGAGGCAAAAATCAAAGCCGAGGCAGAATACGATAAATTCCGGGTAATACAGGATAAACAGTACATTTCCGATTTTGACAAGGAAGTTAGAAAGCTGATCGGCAAAGATAAAGACGGGAAAAATGATGACTTCTAAAATCACCGAATCTGACATAGAAACTTTTGCTATTGAACTTCTTGAAAAGCAGGGCTACCAATACATCTATGCACCCGACATTGCCCCTGATGGCGAAAGATCGGAGCGTCAATCCTACGAGGATGTTTTATTAAGTGAACGCTTGCAAAACGCTATTCGCAGAATCAATCCAGATGTTCCTGCTGGTTCACGGGATGAAGCCTTAAAAGAAATTCAGCGCATCAACTCCCCCGAATTATTGGCAAACAATGAAACATTTCACCGAATGCTCACCGAGGGGATTAAGGTTTCTTATCAAAAAGAGGGAAACTACAGGGGCGACCTGGTTTGGCTGATCGATTTTGAATATCCTGAAAACAATGAATTTATGGTAGCCAACCAGTTTACCGTGATTGAAAACGGCAACAACAAACGCCCCGATATTATTCTGTTTGTCAATGGACTGCCGCTGGTGGTGATTGAACTGAAAAATCCAGCCGATGAAAACGCAACGGTAAGATCGGCGTATAAACAGATTGAAACCTACAAATCAATCATTCCAAGTCTTTTTACTTACAACGCTTTCAATATTATTTCTGATGGACTGGAAGCAAAAGCAGGGGCTTTATCCGCCGGGTTGATCCGTTTTATGGCGTGGAAATCGGCAGACGGCAAAGAAGAAGCATCAAACCTGGTGAGCCAGTTGGAAACGCTGATAAACGGAATGCTGGATAAAGCAACCTTGTTGGATTTGGTTCGCCATTTTGTGGTTTTTGAAAAAGCCCCTAAAGGGGATAACCGAT
>CAZJUM010000287.1:0-2051 GCA_964549175.1 uncultured Pseudomonadota bacterium
AGAAAATAGCATCAATGTTACATTATGCGAAGCTTTAAGTCTTACATTGCACTAGGATTTAATCGCCATTTCCAGTTTGCTGCAATTAACGAATAATGTTTTCCGCAAAAACTCAAGGATTTGAAGGATACCAAATTTTGTTATTTTGAAGCGAGGAGGTTGACTTCATCTTTAACGCGTTTGGTTTCATCAATCATGAGTTTTTCAAATTGCTGGCGCTTGGCGTCAAATTCCGACTTAGTCATTTTTTGGGGGACGCGGAAAGGGGCTCCGTATTCAATCACAATAGTTGAAAATGGTTTTGGTAGCTTGTGTTTATCCCAGCTGTCATTGAAAACCCACTGCTTAGTGGCTTCTATATGAATCGGGATAAGTGGATATCCGGATTTTTGAGCCAGAGAAATGGTACCGCTTTGAAGCCTGTATTTAGGACCCTGCGGGCCATCAGGTGTGATACCCGCGCTATTACCTTTTCTCAGCCATTTCAGCATCTTAATAAATACCTTAACCGAGCCTTTTGATGTCGATCCTCGAATAGTTGTATTTCCCAAAGAATGAGCAACACGAGCAATCATTTCGCCATCGTGGCTTTCACTGGCCATAATGGCAATATTCTGGTTTTTTAAAACCCATACTCCTGTCGAAGCATTATTGTGCCATGAGCAAAATATACAGTTCTTGTTTGCTTTTTTCAACTTGGTGACATGCTCTATACCAAATTCTTTTTTTTTACAGGTCAGTCCGATGATAAAAAAGAAAACACGATAAAACATAACGGCTAAGTTAATCTGAATTCTTTTCTTAAATGGTAGTCGATTTGACATATAATTTATGACCAATGACTTTATAACTTTGAAGTTCGTCAAAAAAGCGTTGAAAATATTAAGTGGGATGAATGCCCCCGACCTTAACCTTCATCGTATCCATTGGTCATAAATGTCAATGAAAATATGAGGAAACAAATAGAACTTGCGCCAATTTTAGGCTTTCAGATCAAGTGAGGAACTGCTACGAAAGAAAAACATTATAGAAGTTTGAAAAGAATTGACAAATTCACTTATGGGTATTAGAAATTTCCGGGTATGCCGAGGTGGTGAAATTGGTAGACACGTGGGATTCAAAATCCCATGACCTCACGGTCGTGCCGGTTCGATTCCGGCCCTCGGTACCATTCCTTTAAACGAATCTTCCCCGCCGAACACCAACATCTCTTTGTTTCCATAAATATTATCAAATACTCACAAACGAAAACTGATTATAGTGTGTCATTACATATTTGAATCTTCGAAGGAAGTAACTAAAAATATTTGATCTCTTGCCCCTTAAAAATCAATTTGACTTTTTAGAATCCTGGTTTTGTATTCACTTCATAAAACATGGAAACGTTTCCATACTCAAAGGATTATTTTGGCGAAGATAACATGAAAAGAAATTGCGAAGAAAACCGCTTTTTCCTGATCGACTGTTTCAAGATGATTAACAGCAACGGATATGTTAGTGAAGGCACTCGGAAGAAAGTAGAGGCTGCGATCGAGAAACTCAACTATGCACTAGCCAAAGGCAATACAAAACTTGGTGTGATATATATTCATACCACGCTCTGGCGATGGGTTCAACGGTATGCCTCTGAAACGGGAAAGCACCTGTTTTTCTCCAACAATCGCGTGGCGCTCCGCGAAAACCAACAGGAATTATGGTGGTGGCGGTGTCTATGGCCAAACGAAAACCACCACCCTTTAACGGCAGTAGTTTCCCGTCTTTTGAGCGAGTTCCCTCCGGTGCTATCCATAAAACAATTCCCTCTTCCGTGGCCTGCGTTCGATTTTCCCGATCAACGGCAATAAACTGACAGGATTTCATTGCTTTACCTCAAATAGGCACTTTCATCAGCTCATTTTTTACAAGCATCCGAATACTACCGGGCAAAGTCACCAATGAAAGCGGAATATCATAAAGGCCGGAATGGTTGCACATGATTATATAAGCTTTTTCCTTTGTATCAATTCAGAACTAATTAAAAAAGTGCAAAAAAGTTCATTTTTTACTTGACA
>CAZJUM010000288.1:0-2003 GCA_964549175.1 uncultured Pseudomonadota bacterium
CGCTATATGGAAAGGCCTGAAGGGCCGAAGATGAAGTGCTCTGAGTAGTTACCTCATTGTTTACTATTGCCTTACTCAAAGCTCAACTTGAAAATCTGCGGTTTATCCGCCAGCATTTTCGTTGTTGAAAGGATGCTTTGGCATTTTTAAAACAATTTAAAATATCTTGTAAACACATATTTTTTATTACGTTTGTTTCCAGTATATTCAAATATGAACTTTTCTGTTTCCAAAGTTTTCAGAACATTTCTTACTGTCCTTGGATTCATTGACAGGACTTTCGCGATTTCTTTTACATTTAGTAATGGTTTTTGATAAAAAAGTTCTAAAATTCTATTCGCATTTTCAGCCCTTCCTCCGAGGCTGAGGATAAAACTGTCAGTTTCATTTTTAAGTTTTAATATTTCATTAAATGTGTTTTTTCCGTCCTCTGCGGTATCGATCACGGCATTTAGAAAAAATTTAACCCAGTGTGAAATATCATCTGCCTCTCGCACCCGAGATAATGCATCGTAATAAGAACTTCGATGTTTTTCAAAAAAGTTAGAAAGATACAATGATGGTTTTTTCAAAAGCGAGAACCCAACCAGATAAAGTGTAATCAATAAACGTCCAATTCTTCCGTTTCCATCTAAATATGGATGTATGGTTTCAAATTGATAATGGGCAATTGCAATTTTAATCAGGTGAGGCACATTTATCGTATGATTGTGTAAAAATAATTCAAGATCGCCCATTAAATCAGGAATTTCTTCATGATGTGGCGGAATATATACAGCATCAGATAAATTAGATCCACCAATCCAGTTTTGACTTTTTCTAAAATTCCCCGGTGATTTATGTTCACCTCTTACGCCCTGCATTAAGATTGCGTGAGTTTTATTTAACAGGCGATTGGAAATTGGTAATTTTTCAAGTTCATCGATGGCATAATGAAGTGCATCAATATAATTTTGAACCTCATGCCAATCATCTCGTTTTTCAATAGAAATTTCTTCTTCTGGAAGTAGAGCTTCATCAATAGTTGTCTGTGTGCCTTCTATTTTGCTTGAAGTATTTGCTTCCTTTATAATATGCATTTGGATAAAGAGATCTATATTGGGAACAATCAGTGTAAAAGCATTTAGTTCTCCGAGTTTTCGGGTAGCCCGTTCCAACATCACATTTAAAGCCGGGTCATCCCAAATCCAGGTCATATTAATTTTTTCTGGAGAAAAGCTTTTATACTGGTATCGCTTCTTATACTTTCCTGCTTTAAAATCGCTAAACTTCATCAATACACCTATCAGAATTTTGTTCCATCAATGTGTTTATGGGGAAATATAGCAATTTATTTTTCGTTATGCAATTCTATATAGAAAAAAATCGAAAAAATTTTCCGTATGTGTTTTTAAATGGAAAATTGAATAGGGAAACAAAAGGGTCAGGTCCACCTGAATATTGCCTGCAAAGGTACATTTTGAGTACCTGTTCAGGGGGGCGGAGTGAATAAGAGGTGATAAGCTACAGCACTGTAAGCGTTTGCAGGGTGCCGGATATGCAAGACGTCCGGGTAGGTTGGTCCCGCCGTGGGCGCGATTGGGCACCTTTGTTCGTTTGCTTCATCGATACTATGCCTCCGTCCGACTTCCCAGAAGCGCCCATGTCGGGTGTTCGGCCTTTGGCCTTCCCCGACCGGACCGACTGTGGATCGCAGCCGGTCACTCCTGGGATCTCCCGGCTTCCGTGCAAAGAGTTTGCGTACATGCTCCGGTTCTCTGACTCCGCAGGTCCATTGCGCCACTCGCGATAACGCGACGCACTGTTTTGCCTTCCCCACCAAATCACAAGGTCGGCAACCCGAATGCGGTGATTTCGGAGCTCAATAGCCAGGCCTGCACGCCCTCTGTCAACGCTTCGCCGCCCTCTCGCGAGAAGCCGACGCATGACTCGAGGCCACGGCTGGTCGCTAACCATTACCATGCGGGGGACTCTCACCCCCTACTCTTTGCCGGCTTTTACCG
>CAZJUM010000289.1:0-1999 GCA_964549175.1 uncultured Pseudomonadota bacterium
TAAACAAAGGGGTACGCCACTTCACTCTCAAACACAAGAATCAACTATAACTCAACCAGCCTCCTGGATATCATAGATAAAATCAACAAAACTGCTGGTGGAATGATAATTATCTCGATGCTGGGATATCCAATTCATCACCTTAGGAGAGAATTTGACAAGGCCAGTATACTCCACTTCTCCAAGGGAAGGAAAATCCAAAATTTCCGCAAGTGCAATATCTTCTTGTGAACGCCCTGAAAAACGCTGTTTCCAAACGCTGTCTACCGCAATAACAATATCTCCCGCAATATTCGCAAAACGCGCTAGAGTTTCAGGGTGAAAAACAGTGTCCCCGTACATGACAATAGCTGGACTTGAAAAATCGTGTCGTACTTCGAGGAAGGATTGTAAAGCGTTGCCTTTTCCCCAATTTAACACATGAGAAAAATTAAGATGCGGATAGCTGGCGATGATACTTTGATAATCATAGCCAACTACAATACGTACCTGGCTATCTGGGAGTGCTTCTTCAAAAGCATAAATCTGCCAATCAAGAATGCTTTTTCCATTGCTAAAAGACCATAAATTACGGGATTTCTCGGCATGCTGAAGATAACCAGCAGCAAGAATAAAAATTTGATATTTACTCATCCGCATAAAGCTTATTCGCTGTCCTTGCTTTGATCTTCAAGACCAACATCATCCGAAGCGCCATTTTTTCTAGTTTTCGACAGCCCCAAAATCCCCTTAATCTTGTACCAGAATACTTTTACCAGAACACCTATGGCCACAAAAACGCCAATGATTACACTCATAATCGCACTGCCTGATCCCGGGTCGATATAAGCAAATGCTGGTTCTACACCAACCACGAATAGAGTAATGGTCAAAAATATGGAATTTTTCACGTTTTTTCTCTCCTAATATGTTTTTTGGAATTAATCCAATTTTGAATTTCCACCTCGGAAAATCGCTAGCTTAAACAACCTTGAACCCAGGAGTCTTTCATCCGAATCGTTCCGGTATATGGTTTTTCGGCCATCTTTAAAAAACTCGCTAGCTCTGGTAGTGTAATATTTATTGTGTAAATTCGAAAACGGATTAAAAAAAGGCGCTTTTCCTATAGCCTATATGAGTAGATAACTCACTAAAACAAACACTTAAGAAGAAAACGCCATGAAAATTGAAATCAATGTACCGGATTTAAAAAATTCTATCAAAGACATTTAGAAGAAACGAGAAAAATTTTTTCAATGGATGTGTTATGATGTCAGAAAATCGCTGGGGAACTATCTGAAAGAATTGATGAAAGAAGAACTCACAGAGTTTTTGAATCGGGCATACTATGAGAGAAAGCCTGGCAATAAGAATTCAGGAAATGGCACTTACAGGTGTGGATACACATTATAAGGAGTCGGAAAAGTTCAGGTGAAAATTCCAAGAGACCGAAACGGTGAATTCAGTAACAGGTGATTCCCAAAAGCCAACAAATGAAAGAGGCCTTGGTTGAGGATATCAGCTTGATGTTTTTAACGGGGATCAGCACAAGAAGCCTGACACTAATATCGAAACGCTTGCCGGGAAGATCCGTTTCGCCGGCTAAAGTCAGCTCCGCCAATAAAGAATTGTCTCAAGCGGTTGAAGAGTGGAGAGAACGCGATCGATCGGAATATAAATTGAAGTATTTGTACATTGACGGAAGCTACTTCAAAATGCGAATTCCCCAAGGAGTATCTTCTGTGCCAGTGCTTGTCGTTGTTGGAGTCACCGAAACGGGTCATAAAATGGTTTTAACTATGCAATAATTTATCTGGCGGAGAGAAGAAAATCATTCAATTGATTAGAGGATTGCTACGCAATGGGGAACTATTTATTTAAGATGAGCCATTAGATTTTGTTGATAAAAGCTCAAGAAAATATATCAAAAGCTTGTATCTATTCAGAACTTATTTAAAAAGTGCAGAAAAGTTCATTTTTTACTTGACAAGGTTTTTGACGGATTTTTGTTAATCCGCCT
>CAZJUM010000290.1:0-1992 GCA_964549175.1 uncultured Pseudomonadota bacterium
CAAGTAAAAAATGAACTTTTTTGCACTTTTTTAATAAGTTCTGAATAGATACTGGTTTTCTTTAAAAACCGTTCTTCCGGTTTATATCGAAATTCAGAAATCCATAAGCCAAGTTTATTAACCTCCTTAATCGGTAACTTATCCTTCAGTGCCTCAATTTCACCAGGGTATGGCGGGGTATTCTCACCCAGTCGCTTCAAATAAGTTTCCTCTGATTTCTTTAATGTAATTAGGGCTTTATTAAGAGATTTCGCGAATAGTTTTCTTAGCTTAAAATTATTGTTTTTTTTGATGAGCTGATCAATCTTCTGTATGTTGTAACGCGTGATTGTCAACTCGGCGCGTTTATCTAATTCTACTTCAATTTCTTCAACCGGGGTTCCGCAGAAATGAGTTCGCCCGTGAGGGGCAACGATTTCGGTATACTCTGTGGTTTTACATATTGGGCAATGCAACCACACCAAGACAGTTCGGAATTGTTTCTCAGCTTGTTCTTTCTCTTTTTTGTGACGAAACTGATCGAGCGATATTGTTTTAGAATTCACCATGAGTAATGACAGAGATTAAAAATTAAGCTCTTTCCAATCAGAGCAAAAAATTGACCACTCGCCGGAAAAAATACCTTATTGTCAACTTTTGAGTTATTCCCGGTTATTATTTAGAATACTATTCTTAAGGTAATGATTTGGTTTATCGGGGTTAGACAGCTTTTTCCTATGCAAAAATAGACTGGAGCACTAATACGGCCGATATCGAAAAACACCCTTCCATAAACGCTACTCCCCAATTGAAGTCTTTGTGGATTTCCTCATCCAGTTTCTCCGAAGGTATTATCGCATGATCCATAACAAATCGAAAGAAAACCATAACGCTAGATCCCACCACAAACCAAATCAAATACAGCAAAAAAGAATAGGAGGCACTCAGCGGAATAGCCAACAATATTCCCATCGCTACAAAATTTGACCCGAGTGAAATTCCCGCGGCGGCATTGCCTTGTTTAATTTCCTGATGAAAATCGTACTTGGTAATGGTTTGGTATAATATGCCGTAAAGGTAGAAGGTCAGTTGTGCGACAATGAAATATAAGCATGTTAGAGTCCCATCCATAAGCCAACCCAGACTCTCACCGATGATAACACTGCGTATGATAAACGCACTAGCCATGTAGCTGCTCGCGACAACGACTCCAACCGCTACGTTTTTATGTTCCAGGAGTTCTCGCCGGTTATCGAATTGTTTTAGAATGAGAACATCATTGATTTTGCTTGCCAAGTTCAACAACACTATGCCGATCAATCCCCAAATAATGACATCCAGTAAGTCTTGTCCAAGGGATGCCGAACCACCTTCCAAAACACCTTCCAGAATGGTTACCACACCACCAAGATATCCGACAAACGCGATGGTAATCGCTTTGTTATCCTCTTTAACCAGTTGGTGTTCCAATGAATATGGTAAAAAAAGATCAAATACTTTCTTGCTGATCCACAGTAACCCGAGAGTTACCAAGACATGCGCGAGGTTAGGGAATTGAATGAACGAGTCGATGCCTTCGATTTGAATGCTGGTCATTTCTTGAAGGAGTTCAGTATATTCTTCAGTCATTGTTTGATTCCGGAAAGTGGTTATGAACCAATTGAAAGACGAACGATTAAAATTATATCAAGTTACATTCTCGATATAGAACAACAGCTTATTAAAAACCCTATCAAACTTAAAGTCAAGCCAAGGCAAACGAACGATTTGAGCCGTATATTGGCTTGATTAGGTTTTTAGTATCTATTCAGAACTTATTTAAAAAGTGCAAAAAAGTTCATTTTTTACTTGACAAGGTTTTTGACGGATTTTTGTTAATCCGCCTACATTGGACAGTCTACAGATATTTGTTACGGTAACGGACAATAAAAAGCCTTTATAGGGATTTTTGTTTTTCGCGAACTCCTGCCGCTGAAAAATAAAAATAGATTCTAAGCACATACAGAAAAAAAA
>CAZJUM010000291.1:0-1945 GCA_964549175.1 uncultured Pseudomonadota bacterium
GTCGCTAACCATTACCATGCGGGGGACTCTCACCCCCTACTCTTTACCGGCTTTTACCGGCGCTTTCGATTTGACCCCATATTGTCCTATGCCTCTTCCAGGCAAAGTCGTTTTGCTGGAGCCCTTGCAAACTCTTCCCAAGTTGAAAATTTTATATCCGCAGCATGGTTCTAAATTCGTAAACGTTCACAGGGCACCGAATCTGCTGCGTGGCCGGGCCTTTGAGGTACCAAAATACATCTGCTTTGCCCGCACGCCTTGCATATCGGGCACCTAAGCAAACGCCTACAGTGCTGTAGCTTATCACCTCTTATTCACTCCAACCCCCTGAACAGGTACCTTAACCCTACAACGTGACTTATAAATATTTTACTTGAAATTATCAGCATAGTCTGCCACACTACGAAACAAACCTCAAAAATGGAGGCAGGCCATGCTACCAGTTACCAGGCGCGACGAACACCTTTATTCGGTCCCAAAATTTGATCTTGGCAAGGGCGATATTAAAGATTTTATTGATGAATTCAGTGGATATCATGAACAATTTACCGATTGCTTTCAGCGTAGTGAATCCAGAAAACATTTTTTCAACTACATGGCCGGTCAGTTCAGTCCAATAGAGCGAAAATCGATTGAGCCCATCGCTTTAGCCCTGAAGGACGGCAATGTGAGAGCCATGCAGCGATTTGTCAGTGACGCCCCATGGGATGATGCCAAGATGATCTCTAAATATCATAGTCTTGTCAACGACGATCTTGGCAGTCCTGATGGTGCCCTGATCTTCGACGAAAGCGGCTTCGTTAAAAAGGGTAAAGATTCTATCGGCGTTGCCAGACAATACTGTGGAACCATTGGCAAGGTTGATAATTGCCAGGTCGGTGTCTTCGCTGCTTATGTTTCCGAACATGGATATTCTTTGGTAGACAAGCAATTGTTTATCCCTGAAAAGTGGTTTAATGACGATTATCGTGCTCGTCGGAAAAAATGTAAACTGCCTGAAGAGACAGTCTTTCGCACTAAACCGCAATTGGCCGTTGAGATGCTCGATGGCCTTGTTGAAGAAAATGTATTGCCCTTTAAATACGTGTTTGCTGACTCGTTATACGGGACAAGCCCGGAGTTTATCGACGCCGTAGAAGCGTTACCCGGCAAAACATATTTCGTATCGATACCCAAAAATACACTGTGCTGGTTAAAACGTCCTATGACCATAACCAAAAGATATGTTTGGGGTAAAAAATCCAGAACCAAAACCGTTTTGGTAGACACATCTTGCAAACCAGTCTCTGTGAAGGAGCTTGCTGGAAATATAAATGACTACTTCTGGTATCGTCGCAAGGTTTCCGAAGGCACCAAAGGTCCGATCGTTTATGAGTATACTCGTCGTCAGATAATTATATCAGCGACCGGGCTTCCACAGAAAACCGTTTGGCTGTTAATCCGGCGAACTTTGGATGAAAAACCGATATACAGATATTTCATCAGCAATGCGTCAAGCAGTACACGGCTAAAGACTCTCATATGGCTCAGCGGATTGAGATGGGCAATAGAACAGTGCTTTGAAGAGACAAAAAGCGAACTCGGTATGGATCATTACGAGGTCCGCAAGTTTACAGGCTGGCATCACCACCTGCTAACATGCATGTTGGCTCATTTTTTCCTCTGGCACCTGAAAATCAGGCTGGGAAAAAAAAGCACCATCTATTACGCTATCGCAGCTTAGGGTGCTCCTAAGGGTCATTCTGCCGATGAAACGTCATACATTCAAAACGCTCATTGAGCAGATAACCTGGATACAGAAGCGCAACCACCGAGCCTATTTGTCGCATAGACGAAAGAACATTAATAAACTTACCAAAGAGCCCTAACTATCGTTGTAGGGTTACTACGAACCCGTTTTTGAAACAAATGAAAACCTTGTGTTGATGCGTCTGATTGACGAGCA
>CAZJUM010000292.1:0-1908 GCA_964549175.1 uncultured Pseudomonadota bacterium
TATATGGAAAGGCCTGAAGGGCCGAAGATGAAGTGCTCTGAGTAGTTACAAACATCTTACAGGCAACTGCCGTAAGAGCAACACAAATGGTACCCGTTCATGTCCTTTGTGCGGCATAGGGCCGTCCGGGGTATTACTTTTTTTGTTGCCAAAGAGCAAAACGCCAAAAGTATAGGCGTATTCAGTTGGTTTCGGTTATTGATACGCTGAATGAGATTCATGATCGCATTCGACATGCCTGACTTTTTACGAGTTTATCAAATATATAGGAGTAAACAAAATGAGAAAACAACTTACAGCGATTATAGAACGAGAAAATGATGGATATGTATCACTTTGCCCTGAACTCGATATTGCCAGTCAGGGGGATTCCATTGAAGACGCTCGAAATAATCTAAAGGAAACCTTAGAATTATTTTTTGAAGCTGCTTCTCCAAATGAAATTCAACAGCGTCTTCATGAAGAAGTGTACGTCACACGATTGGAGATAGCCGTTGGGTAGACTGAGAGTACTTTCTGGAAGACAAGTGTGCGAAATACTCTCACGCTATGGTTTCATAGAGGTTCGTCAACGAGGTAGCCATATTGTAATGCAAAAACGTCTTCCAGATACGACAGTAACCGTTCCAGTTCCAAATCATTCAGAATTGAAAATCGGTACGCTGCAATCAATAATTCGTCAGTCTGGCATACCACGAGATGATTTCGAGTAATGAATGAAATACCCAACCCATCATTCCAGCCCACGACGCCGATGAATTTGGTCGTTGGGCCAAGTACAAGGATCATAAATTATGAATAAACAAGTACCAACATTCGATTCGTTAATGAATCCATTATTAAATGCATTGTTCGCTCTCGGTGGTTCCGGTTCTATTAACGAAATTTATGAGAAAGTACTTGAATTAGAACAAATTGATGAAGAAATTTCATCCATTCCCCATAATCCTGAAAAGAGTAATCAAACCGAAGTTGCTTATCGTTTAGCATGGGCAAGAACTTACCTAAAAAAGTATGGTTTATTAGAAAACTCAAGTCGAGGCGTGTGGGCACTAACGAAACGGGCAAAAGAGGAAAAGCAAGTACAACCACAAGTAATTTTAAAAGATGTTCGGGAAGAAGATAAGTTGTTAAAACAGAAAAATAAAAAAGCAAAAGCGGATTCTATTGAGTTAGATTATGACGATAACCTTGTAGAACAAAGCTGGCGAGAAGAGTTGTATCACCTTCTTACCAAGGAAATCTCATCTGACGCTTTTGAAAGGCTTACTAAGCGTTTATTACGTGAATCAGGATTTGTGCAAGTCGAGGTCACAGGAAGAACCGGTGATGGTGGAATAGACGGAAAAGGTATTGCCCGAATACACGGATTTATGAGTTTCCATGTCATATTTCAATGCAAAAAATACAAAGGCTCCGTATCCGCTGGGGATATTAGAGACTTTCGAGGAGCAATGGTAGGAAGAGCTGACAAAGGATTGTTTATTACTACAGGAACTTTTACGCCGGCAGCCGTCAAGGAGGCTACACGTGATGGTGCCCCTCCAATAGATCTTGTCGATGGTGAAGAACTTGCGGAGAAATTGAAAGAGTTTCAGCTTGGAATAAAGACCCAGATGATTGAAAAGGTAACCGTTGACAAAGATTGGTTCACAAATCTATAGGGTCTATGGGGTCAAATCTCGATTTGATACTTGTTAACTGAAATACATATATAAAAACAATAATTTCAACAATCAGAATTTCTTATTCCACAAATTGCAATATCCCAAAAAACAATTGGCTGGTCAGTATTCATCGCAAGAGATATGTAGGCTATGAAGAAGGCTACATTCGCATCTTGACTGGCGGACTTTTAAATATAAGGTGAAAGTCTATGAATCTTATGGTACAGGATCTCGGATTGCG
>CAZJUM010000293.1:0-1902 GCA_964549175.1 uncultured Pseudomonadota bacterium
CAAGTAAAAAATGAACTTTTTTGCACTTTTTTAATAAGTTCTGAATAGATACACAATGCTTTCATATGAATCCAATATCAATATTAATAAGTGAGCTGTCGAACACACCATTTGGTTTTGCGATTTTATTAACTGCTTATTTATTGGGAGCTATTCCCTTCGGATTTGTGATCGCGAAGTTTTTTCTCGGATATGATATCCGGAATGTTGGCAGCGGGAATATCGGCATGACAAATATGATAAGAACAGGCGGGAAAACTCCTGGTATTGCGACATTCTTACTTGATTTTGGTAAAGGGGCGTTGGCTGTAACAATCGCGAAACTGCTGCACGCGCCCGAATCAATTATTCTTACAGGCGGTTTTCTGGCTGTGTTTGGGCACACACGATCCATATTCCTGAAATTTACCGGAGGGAAAGGTGTGGCGGCGTATCTCGGAGTTTTGCTAGCAGTCGATTATCGTTTCTTTTTGGTGTTTGCGCTGAGTTGGCTCGGAATGTTTATTATCAAAAAGGTTTCCAGCCTCTCAGCCTTAACTGCCTTAATTATCCTTCCTGTTTCAGGATTTTTCGTGAGGGGAATCAGCCTGTCTTTCTATTTCTACCTACTTACCTCAATCTACATAATCGTTTTACACCATGAGAATATAAAACGATTGCTGCTGGGCGAAGAAGGAAAACTAAAATCATCAGACCAAAACAAATAATGACTACCGAGTTTGAATTTAAAGAAAGCACCTTAATCGACAAGAAATATCGAAAAATCCCTTTTTGCTCATGGGTTCCTGATTCACCCCAATCCCAAATTGTAATTGTTCACGGGTTTTCAGAGCACTATCGATATTATCACAAATTTTCCGAACAATGTGCCCAAAAAGGTATCATTGTCCATGCGATGGATTTGCCCGGACATGGGAAAGCGGAGGGTGTACGCGGTCACATTGATGACTTTCAAGAATATATTGATAATGTGGATTTTTTATTTAAGTCGAATCCTGATTTTAAAAATATTCCCAGCTATTTATTGGGTCACTCGCTGGGGGGGCTGATTGCGAGTTACTATTGCTTGCAATATAAACCAGAAATTAATGGTATGATATTAATCTCACCCTTATTTGGATTTCCGATCTCTAACCTGCCTATTATATTCTTAGCAAAATTGCTGTCTAAAAAGTACTCAGAGGACTTATTCCCGAAACCGTTCATGATAAGCTCACTCAGTAGAAATAAGAATAGTCATTTATTATACCGCAATGACCCTCTGAGGCTACACTGTATTTCACCCAAGTTGCTCTTGTCTATGTATGAATATTGCCGACAAGTCCGGTATGAAGGCATAGGAATTCAGATTCCCATACTTACTTTCATAACTCAAAAAGATAAGATAATATCGATTCCGGCGGTCAACGACTTTATGAATAAGTGTAAAGCCAAAGATAAAACCTTGATTATTTTCACTAACGCTATGCATGAAATAATTCAGGAAGAAGAGTGCACCCAGGTTATCGACAAGGTAAATTCTTGGATTTCTGATCATAATTGATACTCCGGCTCTTTCAATAATCCATTCGCGTTGTTTGGGTGTTGGTGAAAAACAAATAATGCATTGATAGCCGGAGTCTCAATAATTACCCACTCTTCGTCTTCGAAAAAGAAAGGGAACCTTCTTTCCATTCTAAACCGTTTTTTTTTGTTCACCAGGCACATTTCCGGATGAAACGATAAAGAGTATTTCAGTTCTCTCGAAAGAAAATCCAAAACATATGATAATCCTTTTATATAACGACCATGGCAAAGTTTTCTTTTACCCCAAAAAGATAAATTGAATGTAGCTGTTCAGCTAATTTCTCGAGATATAGTCAAATGTTGTGTTCAAAAAAGTTAAGCAGCAATATCCCTTTC
>CAZJUM010000294.1:0-1892 GCA_964549175.1 uncultured Pseudomonadota bacterium
TAAACAAAGGGGTACGCCACTTCACTCTCAAACACAAGAATCAACTATAACTCAGCATTATGTTAGGTTTTGTTTAAATAAGGTAATTTATTTTTTGAATAGTTATGATCCCAAATGATTGCCTGCTGATTTACTTTGAAATTATTGAACTTTAACATATAAATACTCATAAATCGCGAGCGGCTAAGTGTGAGTGTTTTTGGCATGTATCCGCAAGTAGAAACTTATAAATATCGGAATTATAAATTCTTATTCGATTTTTATTTTTTATTGTGTTATTATCGCGCAATGCTTTTTTGGAGTACATAAAATAAGCAATTGATTGAGCTCATGTGAGAAAGCGACAGGAATATTACAGCGCTCGTTGATCACGGAGCTCTAGTGTGGTACTTTGAGATAGAACCGGGTAACGGATGTTATTGGGGTTTAATGGATTATTTGGAAGTGCCTAAATCGTTCAATACGGTTTGGTATTGAACAAAATCCAATATTTATCGGTCATCGTAAATATCGGAATATCTATTTTTCAAAACCATGATTAATCATTGGAGGGATCAAATGCAAAAACTAATAAAACTACTTTTTATAAGCGCGATTGGCCTGGCTGTTTCTACCATAACTATGATCACAACAGCTTCCGCTGATGAGTTTATTACCATAGGTACCGGGGGTGTCACCGGTGTTTATTATCCGACCGGTGGTGCCATCTGCCGACTGGTTAACAAAGGGAGAAAAACACATGGAATTCGGTGCTCAGTGGAAAGTACCGGAGGTTCGGTATATAACCTCAACACCATCAGAGCCGGCGAATTGGACATGGGGGTCGCTCAGTCAGACTGGCAATTTCATGCCTATCACGGCAGTAGCAAATTCAAAAAGGCGGGCCCCAATAAAAATTTGAGAGCCGTATTTTCCGTTCATCCTGAGCCATTCACCGTGGTTGCTCGAGCTGACTCCGGAATTAAGACATTTAAGGGTTTAAAAAGGAAGCGCGTAAATATCGGGAATCCCGGTTCAGGACAACGTGGGACGATGGAAGTGATAATGGAAGCTTTAGGTTGGACCAAGTCAACTTTTGCTCTGGCTTCAGAATTAAAACCAGCTGAACAATCCAGTGCTCTTTGCGACAACAAAATAGACGCCATTGTGTATACCGTTGGCCATCCTTCCGGTTCTATCAAAGAAGCAACCACATCCTGTGACAGTGTTTTGGTCAGTGTGCAAGGCCCTGAAATTGATAAATTGATCAAAGATTACGATTACTACCGCGCAGCCGTTATTCCTGGCGGGATGTATCGAGGGAACCCCAATGACACCGCCACTTTTGGAGTCGGGGCTACTTTTGTAAGTTCAACAAATACCCCGGCAAAAATAGTCTATCAGGTGGTTAGTGCCGTTTTTGAGAACTTTGATTCATTCAAAAAACTTCATCCTGCTTTTAAGGTATTGAAGAAAAGAGAAATGATCAAGGATGGACTATCAGCCCCGCTGCATGATGGTGCTTTAAAATATTATAAAGAAGTCGGTCTGATAAAGTAACCGACAGTCCTGTCGTTCTGTTCATGGTCTGCTTCATCATGGCGCGCTCTACCCGTTGAATACCCAACAGACCGCTAAGGAATCGATCAGCCGTTCCCGCGGGAATGGCTGTCACCTGCCTTCAATTGTTATATTTAAGGTTTTTCTTCTCAATCTGACGCGGTTTGTTTGGTATTGGGAAATCTAATTCCCACAGCTTTTCAAACAACCGCTTTAACTGAATTTGCGATGTGATTTTGAATTTACATCATTAACCACCCTTTTTTTCGGATCAAATAGCCAAACTATATGTAAATTATTTTGTAACTGTTCAGCTAATTTTTCTCTGGTGGCTCCATAGTCTCGAAGAGCTA
>CAZJUM010000295.1:0-1862 GCA_964549175.1 uncultured Pseudomonadota bacterium
GGGGTTCGCGAAAAACAAAAATCCCTATAAAGGCTTTTTATCGTCCGTTATAGTAGCAAATCTCTGTAGACTGTCTAATGTAGGCGGATTAACAAAAATCCGTCAAAAACCTTGTCAAGTAAAAAATGAACTTTTTTGCACTTTTTTAATAAGTTCTGAATAGATACACAGAACTTAATATTGCTCCACTGGTCGACGTTTAATAAATTTGCCGGCTCCTTTTTCAACATTCAATTTCCCCTCGTCAAACTGAACCTTGCCATCGACCACGACCCAGCTCGGAGCGCCTTTGGTTTGAAATCCTTCGTAAATACTGACGTCATTTCGATGGTGGTGTGTTTTTGCGGATATGACATTTTCCGGTTCCGGGTTCCAAATTACAATGTCCGCATCAGCACCCACCATAATGGCTCCTTTTCGCGGGTACATCCCAAATAACCGCGCGGGGCGAGTACAGGCGATATCAACCAATTGATTCAGATTGATGCGATTTTCCAAGACGCCATAGGTATACAATAACGCGAGCCGATTTTCGATGCCGGGTCCGCCATTAGGAATTTTTCTAAAATCATCTCGCCCCATCTCTTTTTGCCCTTTGAGATGGAAGGGACAATGGTCAGTCGCTACGGTCTGTAATTGGCCTGATTTTAGCGCACCCCAAAGAGCGTCGGCATGACCTCTCGGTCGGATGGGAGGACTCATTACATAAGCGGCTCCGGCAAAATCCGGCTTTTGATAAACAGAATCATCCAACAATAAATATTGAGGACAAGTTTCTCCGAAAACGCTTTGTCCCATGGAGCGTGCTTTGCTGATAGCCTCAACCGCTTCGGCACAACTGACATGAACCACATAGATTGGCACATCAATGGCTCTGGCTAACGCCGTAAATCGATGTGTTGCCTCGCCTTCAACAAAGGAAGGTCTGGATTTTTCATGGTACATCGGGGCCAATTTGCCTTCGCGTGCCATTCGATCTTGTAATTCAGCAACCAACTCCCCATTTTCGCAATGAGCGGATACCAATGCGCCCAAGGATTTTGCCGTTTTTAAAATTGACATGAGTTCGCCATCATCCACCATAACGGCGCCTTTATATGCCATGAATGCTTTAAACGATGTGACCCCTTCCTGTTGAACGCACCGGCCCATTTCTTTGGCGACTTGGTCGCTATACCGAGTGATGACCATATGAAATCCGTAATCAGAAACAGCGTTTTTGGCTTTTTGTTTCCAATCTTCCAACGCTTCAATTAGCGATTGTTCTTTTCCGGGTACTACAAAATCAATAAGAGATGTTGTTCCCCCGGCGATACCGGCAATTGTGCCAGATTCAAAATCATCGGTGGAGACTTCTCCCATAAAAGGAAGTTCCAAATGAGTGTGCACATCGACCGCCCCGGGAAATAGATAATGGCCTTTCGCATCAATCATACGATCCGCGGAAAATTCCAAATTATTACCGACCGCCTTAATGATGCCATCTTCGATATAAACATCCGACTCATATCGATCCAAAGCCGTGACAATTTCCCCATTTCTGATCAAAAGACTACTCATACTCCCCTCCTTCTCAATAAGGTCAAATAGCTAATTTCCGTATAACTTAAATAATCCGGGAAATTAAGGTAACTGTTCAGTTAATTTCTCTTTGGTGGCTCCATAGTCTCGAAAAGCTATGGAGTCTGTATGATTTTACCTTAAGACTCCGCAAGGCTACGCCATTATGGAGCCACCGCGGGCTTTAAAAGCGGATTTTTTTGTTCTGTATGTGCTTAGAATCTATTTTTGTTTTTCAGCTGTCAGGGGTTCGCGAAAAACAAAAACCCCTATAAAGGCTTTTTATCGTCCGTTATAGTACC
>CAZJUM010000296.1:0-1846 GCA_964549175.1 uncultured Pseudomonadota bacterium
GTAAAATCATACAGACTCCATAGCTCTTCGAGACTATGGAGCCACCAGAGAGAACGTTGTGCAAGCCAGTTTTCCAGTTTCTTTAGTTCTCCGAGTCTGTATTCAGTAACTATTATCATAAGGCGCGTGCGATGTGGATCCCCTCAATTTTTTGAATTTGTTCAATAATTTCAGCCGATACGGGCTGTTCTGTGTCAATGATACTATACGCGACATTATCTCGACTTTTATTGACCATATCCAAAACATTAATTCTGTTGCTCGCGAGTATACCCAAAACCTGATTGAGCATATTGGGGATATTGTTATTGGAAAAACTAAGTCGGTGTCCGCTGTTTCGCTCTAGATAAATACTCGGAAAATTAACGGAATTGGTAATATTACCATTAACCAAAAAATCAATTAGTTGATCGGACGCCATCACGGCACAATTTTCCTCAGCTTCTTGAGTACTGGCTCCGATGTGAGGCATAATAATCACATCCGGGTGATTGGTTAATTGATGATAGGGGAAATCAGAAATGAACCGTGACAGAATGCCTTTATCCAATGCCGTTTTCACCGCTTCGGGATCGACAATACCTGCTCGGGAAAAATTAAGCAGTCGCGCCCCTTTTTTGAAAAAATTGAGGGATTCGGAGTTAATCATATATTTTGTTGACTCCAGCATTGGTAGATGTAGGGTTACAAAATCGGATTTTCCCAACAATGTGGGAAAGTTTTCCATTTTTTGTATTTTATTGGATAGCTTCCAGGCCGTCTCAATCGATAATCCGGGATCGTATCCTAAAACATCCATCCCCATGTTTAACGCGATTTCCGCGACCAGTGATCCGATCGCGCCAAGCCCGACAACACCCAACGTCTTTCCTTTTATTTCTGTTCCGGCAAAGTTTTTCTTCCCTTTTTCCACAGCCTTGGTGAGTTCCGCGGGATCTTTATGCCGACCGGTCAGCTTCTTCACAAACTGCACGCCTTTAATGACGCCACGGGACGAGAGTAATAGGGAAAGTATCACCAGTTCTTTAACGGAATTGGCATTAGCACCCGGTGTGTTAAATACGGGAATTCCTCGACTTGAACACTCATCAATACAGATTTTGTCTGTCCCCGCTCCGGCTCGAGCAATGGCCTTTAATGTGGATGCGATATCATTAGCTGTAATTTTTGCGCTGCGGCACAGTATGGCGTCTGGGTTTACTCGTCCACTGGCAACCTCAAAATATTCGCGGGGAAATCGTTCCAAGCCCTTGATGGAAATTTGGTTTAATGTGGATATTTGAAACACCGTTTTTATCTGTAACTGGGGTTATGCTCTCCCGCTTTATACCTGGAAAGTAACGGTTATCATTGAATTGAAAATCGGGAATGCTAAAAACTTGCTATATGCTCAAAACCAAGCAATCACATTCGACTTCTGATTTTCGAGATAATTTCTGAGAATTTTTCAGAAAACGTAGTCAATTAAAAATTGTTCTAATTCTCAATAGTAAAAAATAGCCGGTTTGATAATTAGAATTACGCCTTGTCATATTTTATAGACTCTTTCAAGTGGAAATCCTTAATATCAATAAATTAATAAAAATAAGCCCCCCGATTCTTAATTTTTTTGCTCAATATTTTCAGGAGAAAACAAAAAAAAGAAAAGTAATTGTTCAGCTAATTTCTCTCTGGTGGCTCCATAGTCTCGAAGAGCTATGGAGTCTGTATGATTTTACCTTAAGACTCCGCAAGGCTACGCCATTACGGAGCCACCGTGAGCTTTAAAAGCGGATTTTTTTGTTCTGTATATGCTTAAAATCTATTTTTATTTTTCAGCGGCGGTCAGGGGTTCGCGAAAAACAAA
>CAZJUM010000297.1:0-1789 GCA_964549175.1 uncultured Pseudomonadota bacterium
CATAACGGACGATAAAAAGCCCTTATAGGGATTTTTGTTTTTCGCGAACCCCTGACGCCGCTGAAAAACAAAAATAGATTCTAAGCACATACAGAAAAAAAATCCGCTTTTAAAGCCCAGGGTGGCTCCGTAATGGCGTAGCCTTGCGGAGCTTTAATGTAAAATCATACAGACTCCATAGCTCTTCGAGACTATGGAGCCACCAGAGAAAAATTAGCTGAACAGCTACGTTAATAGTACATAATCAGGTAATTTATTTAGAGAAAAATAATGGCATCACTAACAATTAATAAGATCAAAAAATCCTTTGGCAGTATGGATATTCTTAAAGGAGTCTCAATTGATGCGAAATCAGGAGAATTTTTAGTACTCGTTGGTCCCTCCGGTTGTGGTAAATCGACCCTGTTAAATCTTATCGCCGGATTGGATAGTATTACTTCCGGTGATATCAAAATCGGAGACCGCGTCGTCAATAAAGTCAGTCCCAAAGATCGCGATATCGCGATGGTATTCCAAAGCTACGCGCTTTATCCCAATATGACGGCCCGCAAAAACATTTCATTCGGTCTGGAAACCAGAAAACTACCGAAACAAGAAATCCGTGATACGGTTGAACGCGTGGCGGCACTACTTCAAATAGAGGATTTATTAGAACGCAAGCCCTCGCAATTGTCCGGCGGACAACGGCAAAGGGTGGCCATGGGCCGGGCAATCGCGCGTAATCCGGAAATATTTCTGTTTGATGAGCCACTCAGTAATCTTGATGCGAAACTCCGCGTGGAAATGAGAACGGAAATCAAACTGCTCCACCAACGTATCAACACAACAATCGTCTATGTGACCCATGATCAAATTGAAGCCATGACATTGGCTGATCGTATTGCGATTATGAAAGATGGGATTGTCCAACAACTGGGATCACCTCAAGAGGTTTATGACAATCCGGCAAACCAGTTTGTGGCGGGTTTTATCGGTTCCCCGTCCATGAACTTTATTCCCTGCCATGTAGAAAAAGAGTCCGATGAATTTAGCATTCAGCTGGAATCAGAGGTTCAAAACCATCAAATACGCGTTGATTCGTCACTGTGTAATTTGGATCAATACCTTGGAAAAGAAATCATTTTGGGTGTCCGGCCCGAGAAAATTACCCATAAGGATCTCAGCAAGGAAGCTACGCCACACATCGCGGATAT
Organism: uncultured Pseudomonadota bacterium; assembly: GCA_964549175.1. Lineage (GTDB taxonomy): Bacteria > SAR324 > SAR324 > XYD2-FULL-50-16 > XYD2-FULL-50-16 > CAZJUM01. The sequence continues at coordinate 1,194 of CAZJUM010000297.1, forward strand.
TCATGGCAAAGTCAAGGTGATCGAACCAACCGGGCCCGATACCCTGGTGTTTGTGAAAATTAATAATAAAGAAGTGAATTGCAGAGTTCATCCGCAGGAAGCTAAAAATCCGGGTGAGGAGATGATCCTTTCCATCGATATGTCTAAGGCGATCTTTTTCGATCCAACCACTGAAGAGCGTATTGTTTAACAATAATCTCTCTCCCAATGGAAAATGTCATCCCTCCCGCGTCAGTGATATTTCTGCAGCGGGTTTTTCATCAGCAATATCTCTCCGAAACATTATTGTCTGATTGCTCGCGTTAGCTAAAAAGAAACCATACGCTTTTGTAAGTATTTGCAACAAGGATACATGAGCGGCGATCACGAGTTATACTTGAGGACTTGGATGAGAAACTACCGAATGACACGACAAGTTGATAAAGGTATTAAAAGATTATTGTAACTGTTCAGCTAATTTCTCTCTGGTGGCTCCATAGTCTCGAAGAGCTACGGTGTCTGTATGATTTTACATTAAAGCTCCGCAAGGCTACGCCATTACGGAGCCACCGCGGGCTTTAAAAGCGGATTTTTTTGTTCTGTATGTGCTTAGAATC
>CAZJUM010000298.1:0-1689 GCA_964549175.1 uncultured Pseudomonadota bacterium
TTTTTTGTGCTTTTTGCCATTACGCTGAGTAGTTACGTTGTTTTAAGTTTTTAATCCCCAAGGGGTTGCATGCCGAGGATACGCTTGATTGCCAGCAAATAGTTCACATTTTCATATTCGTGTAATCCCAGCATTTGCTTGACCTTTAGTACCGCTTCGATATTCGCGGATTCTAATGCCATGGTTTTGATGGATGCCCCGTTGATAAGCAGTTCCGCAAATTCGCTGATACATTCGTTGATCGAATAACCAAAGCGGCGCTTGAATACCCGGGCTAAGGCCAGTTCTGGATGTGGTATGGCGATATCATTGAGAAATTGCTCCAGGGTATATCTGGATAGTTTAAACTCAGGAACAGTTGCACCTAGCGCGCGAAACACCTCATCCCGCAGGACTTCCATCTTTATGGGAAATTCGGCCTGCATGTGAGGTTTCCACTGCTGAAGGCCTTTTTCTTCTTTAACGAAGACCTTAATATCCAATTTATCGTAACGGATTTTTAGGTTATGCTCATTATTGCCCTTAGATAATATGTAAATTTCGGAGGTTTCTCGGAACTTATCCAATTTAGAAAGCTTGCGCATCTTTTCTTCTGCCAGCCCAAAATTATGGGCGAATGCCCGGAACTCATAGCGCGGAATAATCACTTGCTTACACCATCTGGTTTTTGACGATCAATTGCCATCCCCTAAAAAAGTAGAATAGATTTCTATGCTTCCTTGACACTCCGAGTGCAACCAAAGTAAATGCGGAACAAGCAGTTGATGAGCATACCCAAACCCAATCAATATCTCCTTCACAGAGCAGAGCTTAGAGCACCAGTTTAGCCGATGGTTTTAGGGCAGCAGATCTTTTTCCCATTTTTCGACACTCGAGGAGGGCTCGCCCTGAAGCAGAGCGGCAAATGCCAGCATTGCTTTGCGGGCATCTCCGATGGGGTAATAAAACGCATCCCAGTGCTCGCTGTCTTCACCGTCGTGGTTAGGAATCACATAATCAAACTTCCAACCTTCCCTCAATTCAACAACCGCGCTTGCCACGCGGTTTTCGATGTTTTCCAGGTCTTTTAGCGAAAGATTGTTTTTGTGGCGTTTTGTGCGCCGCAATAATTTCCTTCGCATGATATCCGGCAGTAATTTTTCAAGATTGGTCCCCTGTCGCGAATCTTTAAGGAACAGTATCTCGTCCTGTGATAGGGGTGAAAGAAAAACCCTCAGAGTCGGAATATCCCGCAATGCACTTAATTCATGCAGTTTAGCCGGTATAAAAGGATTGCCTTCAAAAAACGCGTCTAGATTTTGATCAAGAATCTCTCGAATAGTGGCCACCTCAATGGCGTGTAAATCCCCCCGCACAATCGCCGATGTAAATCCGGGCTTTGTTGCCAGCTCCTCGATTTTGGCCCGCGGTCGAAAATAGTAGTCCACGCCCTCCTCTTCCCCAGGCAGTGGCTCCCGGCTGTTGTACAGAACGATCTTCCGTAACCTGCCGGCCAGTTCTGGATAAAACTTGCGCAATGCATTATAGAGGGGGCTCTTGCCAACACACGAAGGCCCCGATAGCATCACAAATCGGCTCATTGGTGACTCTTCTCAATTCAAGCTGTTTGGCTAATGAGAGAAATAGTGAAAACTTGCCCACTTAGACTTAAATCTCGACCCCGTTTCGGTTCCGATTTCAAAACTGGAT
>CAZJUM010000299.1:0-1663 GCA_964549175.1 uncultured Pseudomonadota bacterium
TGACCGCCGCTGAAAAATAAAAATAGATTCTAAGCACATACAGAACAAAAAAGTCCGCTTTTAAAGCCCACGGTGGCTCCATAATGGCGTAGCCTTGCGGAGTCTTAAGGTAAAATCATACAGACTCCATAGCTCTTCGAGACTATGGAGTCACCAGAGAGAAATTAGCTGAACAGTTACTTTAAAATTAAAGTTTTTTGGCCCGCATAAACCAAAGTATCAACTAAGCGGATAAGCCATCAATTGATATTCTGAGAGAAACTCAACGACGACCCGAACTGACTCAATTGTGTATGATCGGTCGATCATTTGTACCTTATGAAATGGCAAACCGACAAACTCTCTATTTTGTCTCCGGTCCTTTCCGGAATATTCCTCAGTCATGATTGAAAATACCTGATTTCATCCGGAGCAGAGCTGATAAACCAAGTAACTTCTCTCCGGAACGCTTCTATCCGTTTCGTCTTTCGAATTCCTTCATAAATGCCACCAGGGCTTTCACACCTTCGGCTGGCATGGCATTGTAAATCGATGCTCTGACACCACCCACATTCCGATGTCCTTTGAGGGCATACAAATCATTTTCCAACGCTTCCCCTAAAAACCGATCCAATAAATCTTGGTTAGGCAAATTGAAGGTGACATTCATCATTGATCGATCTTGGGGCTGAGCGTGGGACGCGTAAAAATCAGATTGATCAATCACTTGATATAAGAGCTGTGCCTTGGCATCATTCCTTTTCTCCATTTCGGCGATACCTCCCTCATTGGTCAGCCATACCAATACCTCGTGAATGATATAAACGGCGAATGTATTGATGGTATTGATCAAAGAATGTTTTTCCGCGCACAGGGTATAATCAATTAATTTGGGTGTGTCCGGTCGTTGATAAGCTAGTAAATCATCACGAACGATTACCATGGCCAATCCGGAGGGACCTAAATTTTTCTGAGCACCCGCAAAAATTAAACCGTACTGATGATAGTCCATTTCCCGGGACAGGATCTCTGAAGTGGCGTCGACAACCAACGGGACTTCACCGCAGTCCGGAAATTGATTCCAACGCGTACCATATATTGTATTATTACTGGTAATGTAAGCGTAGCTGGTATCCGGTTCGATGGCATCGGTATTTACCGCCGGGATCCGATCGTAATTGGTATTCGCTCCACTACCACCTGTTATAACGGTCCCATATTTGGCAGCTTCTTTGGCAGCGACTTTGGCAAAATAACCGGTTTCGAAATAGATTGCTTTTTTTGCCGGGGTTCGACCCATTAAATTCATCGGAATCGCCGAGAATTGCATTTGCGCACCGCCATGAACATAAAGAATTTTGTAGTTGTCAGGTAACCCCACCAGTTTTTTGAACAATTCATCAGTTTCACAGAGTAAGTTGTCGAAATCTTTAGATCGATGACTTATTTCAATAACGGAAACCCCCAATTGATTAAAATTAAGTAACTCTTCTTTGGCCTTTTTCATGACCGGAATAGGTAACATAGCCGGTCCGGCTCCAAAATTATGTATCATTTTTTGTATCTATTCAGAACTTATTAAAAAAGTGCAAAAAAGTTCATTTTTTACTTGACAAGGTTTTTGACGGGTTTTTGTTAATCCGCCTACATTAGACAGTCTACAGAGATTGGGTACGGTAACGGA
>CAZJUM010000300.1:0-1632 GCA_964549175.1 uncultured Pseudomonadota bacterium
TAAAAACAAATTAATCCATCAGGTAAAGACAATAATCAAGGTGTGACCCCATGTCGAAGGTAAAAACCAGGTACAAGGAGGTGTTAGCGGCCCTCGAAGCCTGATTTATCGGTCTCCCAGCCAGCCAGCGACAACGGTTTGCGGCAGTATGCCGGTTTTCCGGTTTTTTTGCCTTGTAAAACGTTTGTTCGCTGGTTGCGACCTTTGATATTGATATTAACCGGTCCGAGTTTTTTAATCCTCGTGCCACAGATAAAGGCAAAATTTTTCCAATGCGCATACACGACCAGGCAACCAACGATGTCGACGTGTCAACCCCACCCGGATGGCCTGATGTGGATGTCAGTGATCTTCATCGGAAAGCATGCTTTTGAGTTTTTCCTTGTTCGGGTGAAGGATCACGAAGTCATCCATGTAGCGAACATAGTATTTCATCCGCAATTTTTCTTTAACAAAGTGATCCAGCTCGTTCAGGCAGATATTGGCGAATCATTGACTTGTCAGCGCTCCGATAGGTAGTCCGATATTAGAATTGTCGGTATTCATGATATTGGCGACCAGATTCAACAATTTAGCGTCTTTTATAGTTTTCTGCAGGATCGATAAGAGAACTGTCCGGTCGATACTGAAGAAATACTTCAATACATCCGCTTTCAGAACGTAGTATTCTCCATGGTTTTGTCGGATTACTTTCGAGAACCGCCGGACTCTTTCCATGGCCGCGTGGTTGCCTTTTGTTTTTCGGCAGGCGTAGGAATCGAATATGAATTTAGACTCGAATAACGGCTTGATCACTTTTACCAACGCCTGGCGGATCACTCGATCTCTGAACGTCGGCGCTGAAATTAGTCTTTTCTTGGGATCGTAGACATAAAACTGCCGGTATTCTGTTCGCCAGAAAAAAGTGCACATTTTGGAAGTCTCGAATTGTATGATTGTTTGTGATATGTTACAAATAATCCATGAAAAAAAATCATAACACCATCATAAAATTTATTGATCTTTTTGCAGGAATCGGTGGTTTCAGATACGCAATGCAAAATGCAGGGAATGAGCTGGGTTTTGAGGCTAAGTGTGTTTTTTCCAGCGAGATAGATAAAGAGTGTCAAAGAGCATATGAAGTAAATTTTGGTGAAATTCCGCATGGGGATATAACCAAAATATCAACTGATTCAATTCCAGATCATGATGTTCTTCTTGCCGGATTTCCTTGTCAACCATTTAGCATCATTGGCAATATGAAAGGTTTTGAGGACACAAGAGGAACTTTATTTTTTGAGATAGCAAGAATAATTGAAAAAAAGAAACCGATAGCTTTTATTCTTGAAAATGTAAAGTTATTAGTTGGTCATAACAAAGGAAAAACTTTAAATAGGATTTTGGAAACTCTCGAAAGTCTAGGTTATCATGCTACTTATAAGGTTTTAAATGCTCTTGATTTTGGTTTGCCTCAAAAGAGAGAACGTATTTTTATTGTAGGCTTTCGTTTCCCCTGCTTTTTTAATTGGCCATCAAGTAAAATTACGATGAAGCCTTTGATTGAAATATTGGAGAAGAAAGTACCTAAAGAGTTTTATGCGAGTTATAGTTGATTCTTGTGTTTGAGAGTGAAGTGGCGTACCCCTTTGTTTA
>CAZJUM010000301.1:0-1622 GCA_964549175.1 uncultured Pseudomonadota bacterium
AAAGGGATATTGCTGCTTAACTTTTTTGAACACAACATTTGACTATATCTCGATCCATGATCTTGACATGCGCTAGTGTTTACGGTTAGTTTAGCATTCCCATAGAAATAAATAAAACGGTGTATCCGCTTCTACCCCAAACTTTATCGCTAATGATTTATGCTCTTTATAATCAGATAGCTAGGCAATATTGTGCATACTGGCCCAAATTGATAAAAAATAACTAAGCATAACTCCAATTATTGTTGTATAGCTAATTACATCAAGATGATATACGCTTCATAATACAATCATAGTATTTGAAGGGCAAGCAAAGTGGATACCCCCCTATAAATCGACGTTATGCTTGAAAAGAAAATTGAAATCATCAATAAACTTGGCCTTCATGTAAGAGCAGCTACCAAACTTGTTCAAACAGCAACGCTTTTTGATCTTGACCTTAGTATTACATGTAATGGTCAAACTGCAGATGCAAAATCCATTATGGAGGTCTTCATGCTAGCGGCTGTAGTTGGTTCGACTGTGACTTTGACCGCATCAGGTGATGATGAGGCAGAGGAAAAAAAAGCGATTACAACACTAACGGAGCTGTTCCTAAATCGTTTTGATGAAAAAGAATGACTAATTCATCTATCTCAATAGACGGGAAAACAAAGTTATATGGCATAATTGGATATCCGGTTAGCCATTCTTTTTCGCCCCGCATGCATACCACAGCTTTTTGTGAAATTAACTATAACGCGGTTTATTTGCCTTTCCCGATTAAGGAATCAAAACTTGGTCAATTGTTGGATGCATTTGAAATGACGGGGGTTTTGGGGTTTAATGTTACTGTGCCTTACAAAGAAAAAATCATTCCGTTTTTAGATGAACTTTCCCCTGCCGCCCGGGTTTTACAAACCGTTAATACGGTGAAGTTTGAAGATCATAAATGGAAAGGGTTCACCACAGATGGAGCTGGTTTTACTCGTTCTTTGAAGGAAGCACGAATATCTTTGAGAGGAAAAACTGTACTGATGGTCGGAGCGGGGGGAGCGGCAAAAGCCATAGCCTATGCTTTGGCCAATAAAAATGTTGAATTGCTGCACATCTTGAATCGAACCGAAGAAAAATCGAACATTATCAAAAATATGCTGCAAAAAACTTTCCCTTCTGTAGAAATCTCGATATCTTCTGAACCTCGATATTCCTTTGATATATTGATAAATTGTACCAGTGTTGGTATGAGCTCCGAGGAATGCCCGGTAGCCGATAAGATCATTCGTAATAGTCGGTACATCGCGGATATCATTTATAGCCCTCTTCAAACCACTCTGTTAAAAAAGGCCAAACATTTTAACATTCCTTGTCAGAACGGTTTGGGAATGCTGCTACATCAAGGAGCCAAAGCGTTTGAAATATGGACACAACATCCTGCCCCTCTTGAAAAAATGAAGGAGACCTTACTTAAGTCTTTCGTTTAGTCTCCAAAATATTTAACACAACCTCACTCAATTGGGAAAGTTGAGATAATACATTACTCTCAATAATTTTTTGTCGCTCCCTTCATCTCTCTAATGAAATTACCTAGAGATATAGTCAAATGTTGTGTTCAAAAAAGTTAAGCAGCAATATCCCTTTCT
>CAZJUM010000302.1:0-1600 GCA_964549175.1 uncultured Pseudomonadota bacterium
AAAGGGATATTGCTGCTTAACTTTTTTGAACACAACATTTGACTATATCTCTCTCGGGTGGTACCATATTTCCTTGTGTCCATTTTTACTTGACCACATCAAACAGAAGATTATAGGTTCCGTTTACACTTTTTCATAATATTACTTTTCATAGATCAATCACCATAACATTATCATGTACGCAATAATCAAAACAGGCGGCAAACAATATCGTGTCGAAAAAGATAGCACTATTATAGTCGATTTGCTTCCTCAAGATGAAGGCTCCGAATTTGAAACTGATCAGGTTCTCTTCGTAAAAGGCGGAGAGAACGATTATAAAATTGGTTCACCTTTGGTAAAAGACGCAAAAGTAACCGGTACTATTCTCAATCATTTTAAGGGGAAAAAGATCGTTATTTTCAAGAAAAAGAAAAGAAAAGGGTATCAACGTAAAGCCGGTCACCGGCAAAACTATACAAAGATTCAAATTACGAATATTCAAAGTTAGTCATCTCACAAGCTGATCTAACAAATTGAGGACATCATGGCACATAAGAAAGGACAAGGTAGCGTTAAAAACGGAAGGGATTCTAATCCGCAGTATAGAGGTATTAAGAGATATGGCGGACAAGCTGTAACAGCGGGTACAATTATTGTCCGACAAGTTGGCAGCACATTTCATGCTGGTAAAAACGTCGGGACAGGAAAAGACTTTACTTTATTCGCCCTTTGTGACGGCTCTGTAGAGTTCAAGCAAAAGACAAAATCCCGTAAAGAAATTAATATAATTCCTGCCTGATTCGCTCCGCGATAGATTCAATATATATCACCAAGCCCGATACGAGATAAAAGATCTGTTTCAATTTGAATCATGATCTTTTCAGCTTCGGCTGTTTCATGGTCATATCCTGCCAAATGAACGAGGCCATGAATAAGTAATCGATGCAGCTCCGCGTCTAATTCCCGCCCTGATTGTTCCGCTTGGTTTTGACAAACCTCCAGACAGACCGCTAATTCACCCCAAGGCATTTCTTCTGATATAATCCCGGGGATCGCTTCTTCTTCACTCTGCCAGGACAAAATATCCGTAGGCTTATCCATTTGACGAAACTCGCGATTGAGTTCCTGAATTCTACCTTTGCTGCAGAATAGCACATTCACCAATCCGGTTTTCCCCTCGATATGAGCCAGGGTTTGTTCCATATTACGCGTCAGTTTAGTTTCAAGGGTTGGGGAAAGGGCCTTGATACCTTCATCATAATTTAGCTGAACCCGGCTCATAAATACTATTTCGAAAAGTTGAGTCGAATGAATTTCGCAAAGCCGTGCTCCTCTTTAGTTGCCGGGATATTGCGATCGATGGTGATGAATGCTAATCAAAACCGTAGAATATATTTCTATCAGCGATCTGAATTTCTGCGTGGTTATGCCTGATGCATCCGACTGATCACCCTCCGGCAGTCCCCAGCCAACCTTATTGACCATATCAATAAGGTCTTCCTTTGTAGGATTAGTGGTTCTTTAAATTCTTTGTATTTATTCAGAACTTATTTAAAAAGTGCAAAAAAGTTCATTTTTTACTTGACAAGGTTTTTGACGGATTTTTGTTAATCCGCCT
>CAZJUM010000303.1:0-1595 GCA_964549175.1 uncultured Pseudomonadota bacterium
TAATTTCCCATTATAGAGGCTTAACCTCAGGTGTACAATCCTTGGGGAGGATCACATACAGACTCCATAGCTCTTCGAGACTATGGAGCCACCAGAAATAGCTCTTACAATTTTAATATATTGTTGAAGGGAATCAAAAAGCTCATGGGTAATCCGCGGCAAGGATTTTGATTACGGATAGGTCGTCAGGAATACCCGGGTTTCGGATACTTTAGCATTGGCATTGACGTTTATGCCAAGACCGCGGTAGCCGGTTTGAGATAGTATGTTATCGTTTTGCTGATCACCCACAGGAGCCGTGGAAGCAACGGCAACGATCATTTCGGAACCGAAGGGTGGTGAAATCGTGTACTGGTTGTTTTCGTGCAGTTCATGAACGATTCCGGCCGCCAGTTTTCCCTTGGAATCAAATTCGCTGGGGTACATCAAGATGCGTCGTCCTTCGACATCAATAAACACAACCCTCAAATAACAATCCGACTCGGATCTGAAATAAGCTTTTAAGGACTCATTTTCCCGGTACACCCCGCCATTTCCTTTATTGATCCACAAGCTGATTTTGAAGTCCTTCCTGGCTTTGCCCGCGTCATCCATTTTTTGTACCTGATCCTTAATCACAGCGGCATTATCCGGAATCACCTGAGTATCTTTGAAGGCAGAGCGCTTGAGTTTTACCTGACTTCGGGAAATCTCGGTACCATCGCCTTTTTCCAACCATGAGCTAATCAGTATCTCCTTCTTTTGATTAATCAGTTTGTATTCACTTTTTAATATGACTTCTGTCAGAGTGGCGCCCGACTCAGTCACAATCCGATGACCGCCGCGGGTAGGTGGCATACTGCGTCTCTGAATCACCTCTTTGGTGACAAGCTCCCTGGAAATCTTGACAAAATCCTCCTGATAGTTATGCAGCTCTATTTCCATCATGGCTAAGAAACGATCCGCGAAGGGACCGGAGATCTTTTCCGAAGTCAGTGTGAGCGGACCGACTTTTACATATAATTCGGATTCCGTTAAATTATCGGATAATTGCTGAACGATTGCTTTCACCGCCTTCAGATCGCTTTCATACACTTGATTGGGCTCGGCGAAAATAGCGGAAGTCAAAAGCAATAGCATCAAATTGCATGTTATGAGACCGATGGTCCGCTGTATTTTCATGCTAACCTTTTCTTTGAACATGTGTGATATTTACGTTTTTATGATTATGTATAATTCGCAGTCTCTTTTCTTTGCTCACCCCCTGTCATTCCCGTGAAAATAGGAATCTAACAATATAATGCTAATGCTCCCAACGGCTTTCAGGATCCCTGCATTCGCAAGGATGACAGGCATTATTAGCATATTAGGATGTTAGTAGGTATCTATTCAGAACTTATTAAAAAAGTGCATTTTTTACTTGACAGGGTTTTTGACGGATTTTTGTTAATCCGCCTAAATTAGACAGTCTACAGAGATTGGGTATCATAACGGACGATAAAAAGCCTTTATAGGGATTTTTGTTTTTCGCGAACCCCTGACGCCGCTGAAAAACAAAAACAGATTCTAAGCACATACAGAACAAAAAAATCCGCTTTTAAAGCCCCCGGTGGCTC
>CAZJUM010000304.1:0-1592 GCA_964549175.1 uncultured Pseudomonadota bacterium
AAACAAAGGGGTACGCCACTTCACTCTCAAACACAAGAATCAACTATAACTCTATATGTTTTTTTAATACAGTCGATTGGAAAGCTATCAGAAGGAGGCAAAAAAATCGCGCTGGCATTAGTTTCATCAACAATGTATTGAACTCTGTTCTTGGGATACCTTGGATCAAGTGGTACATAGACACAGCCAATGCGCAAAATTCCTATAATTAAGGAGAGAGTTTTTTCTGACTTTGGAAGTAAAGCCGCTATGCGATCTCCTTTCTTAAGCCCTAAATCTTTAAGAAATTGAGCTATGTAGTCACTGTATTTCTGTATAGCTGAATATGTGTAAGTACACTCCTGGTAGAATAAAGCGGCTTCCTGACCCTCTCTAAAGCCACTTGGTCAAAAATTTTATGTAAGCATCTAGGTTGATAAGCTGCGTATTTTCCATTTTATTGAATTCTTTGAGTAAACGGATCAATGTTACATTGAATTATATTTAAGGCAGGCCTGTTACGACACTTGGAGCATTTTCATCCATACGATAATTTAAAAACATTTCAAGCTAGACCTTTTGCATAAGATATGCTATTGGGCCTTACTTCTTCTCTAGAAACCCAAACTTTAAATACCATTTGTGTGAGGGGAGGTATTTAGGACATGATGAGGGAAGGTATTTAAGGACATGATCATGAGATACTCGTAATTTGTTCCTTTTTGCCTCCTTTCCACATATTTAAAGAGTGATTGACCGAAGCCCTTGTTTTGCCACTCCTCTTTGATAGCGATAACCCTAAGATACATAGTGCTTTCATCACGATCGGTCACAATGACATATCTGAAATATCCAATCGGTTTTTCATCTTTCTCTAAAACAAACGGGCGTTCTAAATCCATTTCTAGGTGCTTAATCCACTGTGAGTTCTCAAAGCTACCATCGACTTAGAGATAAAGCCACCCTGAAGCAATTAGCAAAACTATTCTGACATCATTCCTTATATCATTGTCAGATAAAGGATGATATCCGTTGTTAGTTTATTGAGTGAACTGGGATTACTATATTTAGTCATGGCGGAGAGACGGGGATTCGAACCCCGGAAACAGTTTCCCATTTACACGCTTTCCAGGCGTGCTCCTTCATCCACTCGGACACCTCTCCACGACATGGGGTTTTGCGTTGCATTCGCGGTATGCTTAGTCTCGGTTGTTGATTGCGCAAGATCAAAATGAATGGTGCACCCGAAGGGATTCGAACCCCTGTCCTTCTGTTCCGCAAACAGACGCTCTATCCAGCTGAGCTACGGGTGCAGCCGCTATTTGCATCAAACAACGATTATGGCGGTGTATTGAGCCGCTTTGAGTTCGCATCCCCTACACTCACCAGCGTGTGTCCACAAATAATCTCCCTAAATATAAGGAAAAGCAAGACTTTTATTGCTACGGTAGCGTGTGCTCAAATCTCCCACAATGGTTAGCACCCCATCATTCGCTAGCTTTAATACGCTAACATTTCACTGCCGGTTCGAATCCCTGCTTGCTTTCATTAAAAAAAGATTGGTATCTATTCAGAACTTATTAAAAAAGTGCAAAAAAGTTCATTTTTTACTT
>CAZJUM010000305.1:0-1587 GCA_964549175.1 uncultured Pseudomonadota bacterium
CATAGCTCTTCGAGACTATGGAGCCACCAGAGAGAAATTAGCTGAACAGTTACAAGAGAACAAACATGATCTGTCGCATTATTTGCTTGAGATTTGGGAAAGCATTCTGAGTGCACACCACCCATAAATCACTAAGTTATGTCGATTGTTTCCATTCCATTTACCACATACTCGGCTTCAATTCGCGAAGTTCTGGATCAATTGCGAGCCGGTAATGTGTTTGCCAAACAAACACAGATATTGATCAAACCCAATCTGGTAAACGCGTCTCCTCATCCCATCACCACACCACCTGCCTGTTGTGAGGCCATTGTTCAATTTATTAAAGCGCATTCTGATGCCAGAATTATCATCGGTGAGGGATGTGGCGATTCGGTTTTGGAAACGGATCAGATATTCGATGAATTAGGATATCGTGAAATGGTTGAACGATACTCCGTTGAGCTTGTTGATCTGAATCATGCTCCCTTGAGGAAATTGAGGCGTGAGGATTGTCTCATATTTCCCACTATGATGTTACCCGAGATTGTATTCGAAAGCTATTTGATCTCAGTACCTGTTTTAAAAGCTCATTCCCTGGCTAAGATTACCGGGACTTTAAAAAATATGATGGGAATTGCGCCGCCGAAGTATTATTCAGGAAAAGGCGGTGTTTGGAAAAAAGCCATATTTCATCAAAACATGCAACAATCGATTTTCGATTTAAACCAATATCGGACACCTGATCTGTCAATAATGGACGCGACAATCGGGATGGCAGAGTTTCATCTGGGCGGTCGCAGTTGTGATCCTCCGTTAAACCGGATTGTAGCCGGTTTTAACGCCAAACGGGTTGATCGGGAAGCTGCCGCGATGCTGAATTTTGACTGGAGCTCAATCGAGCATTTGTGTTGAAATTTTTATTCCTCTTTCGGATTGATTGAACCCCCCTCGACTGTTACATTCCATGAGTAAGTTGAAAACGTAATCGCTGGTGACTTGGTTCATCAGAGGAAAGTCCGGGCTTCAAAGAGCAGGATGCTGGTTAACGCCCAGAGGGGGTGACCCCATGGAAAGTGCCACAGAAAATATACCGCCGATGATTTGGTTTTTCAAATACAGGTAAGGGTGAAATGGTGGGAGGTAATCCTTTAATGTAAGAGCCCACCGCAATTATGGTAACATAATTGGCAGGGTAAACCCCATTCGAAGCAAGTCCGAGTAGGACAGCGTTTATGGTTGCTCGCCTAGCTGTCGGGTAGGGCGCATGAGAATTCAGGTAACTGGATTCCTAGATAAATGATTACGGTCTGATTTCGGTCAGAGACAGAACCCGGCTTATTGACAACTTACTCTATAGTGCCTTGGCGACTTTCACCACTATGCCGCCGGGTCTTTTAATTACCTTAAACGCAATATGAAATAATCGTTGATTAAGCGTTTTAATTCTATATTTTCCCATGACTCTTCTCGCCGGAGTCCATGTATTCTAAAAAATCGTGTTGATAACCCCCTTGATATCTCAGAATCAAATCGCGCATTCACAAAAAATCAATTGTATCTATTCAGAACTTATTAAAAAAGTGCAAAAAAGTTCATTTTTTACTT
>CAZJUM010000306.1:0-1558 GCA_964549175.1 uncultured Pseudomonadota bacterium
GGCGGATTAACAAAAATCCGTCAAAAACCTTGTCAAGTAAAAAATGAACTTTTTTTCACTTTTTTAATGAGTTCTGAATAGATACAATGCGTTTTTATTACTAATTGAAGTTGGTTGCCCTGTGCTACTCTTTAGTGTTAAAGTAGCCGACTGTACCAGATGATCGGAATTACCTTCTGGATTGAGACTTTCGAAACCTACAGCTTCGATACCGTTACGAACCAAGAACCAATCATTTCGCCAAAGTCGAGGCAACTGATCACCAACACGCCAAGTCGACGGATTCTCGGCCCAATCGGAAAGCGTATCCTCGTCACTGAGGTCTCTAAGTCGTTTTAACAATAATAGACCGACCATTAAACGGATGGGTTTGCCCTTTCTTCTTTTCGGTGAGTAGAATGGCGTGAACTCTTTGACAAAATAATCCTAAGGGAGCGCTTTTGCCAACAAAATCAACGGATGCTTTGAATTCGTTTGATCAATCCGTTCAGGCATCAAGCTGATCGGATAGTTTTCTGAAAAATTTTAATTTGAGGACATAAGGCAGGCTTAAAAAAATTGACAATTTCGACCAGTTAATGAGCCTATTACTATCAAAATCTGGTCGAAATAGCAACTGAAAAACAGGATTAATTTTAATTATATCAATATGTTAAACTATTTTTCATGGTCGACCACTTACCAATTATTTTCTCAACAAGCTTAAGAAGAAGGTAATTTTTAGAATGTGGTTTTTGTTTTAGCAAGGATTTACTGATTGGCTCCCCTCGGAGGAGTTCCAACGCCCACCAAACTGCCCGCTTTGCGGGTAGTGTATGACTACTTATTCACATTGGGTAACCACACGATTTCAAGCTGGTTGATAAAGGTCTTAATCTCAAATAGCCAAGGTGAAAAGAACGAGCGATTAAGGTCGTCGCCGAATGAACTGACCAGCCAGTTCTGCACAACAAAAACAATAATCAACGAAACCAATATCCCTTTTACCATTCCAAATCCGCCGCCAAACAATCGACTGATCGTTGAAGGCTTTCCCGATGAAAACAGAAAGTGAGCCAGTCCGGATAAAACCATTCCAATAGCAGCACCCAAAAAGAATATCGCGATATATGTAATGATTTTAGCGTAGGTTTGATCATTCACATATTTTAATATGTGATAAAAAAACTGCTGATAATACCTTTCTGCGGCCAAATATCCGGCAATAAATCCCAGAGTTGACAAAGTCTCTCTTAAAATACCTTTTCTCAACCCCAAACCGATTAGCAAAACAAACAATACAGTGAAAATAATATCAAAAAAATTCATATCAATTTATATTATCTGGTTAATAAATAAATCACAACGCTCAATTAACTTGTGCCATCCTACTCCTTCCCGTTAAAAAAAATCAATCGAATTTTGAATTTAAAGCCAGTTTTTAATGGAAAAAAATACCTTTACCCGATATTCTAGTTGGATGATATAATGAGTCAAATCACGTTAACCTATCTTTGGTATAGCTAGAGTTATAGTTGATTCTTGTGTTTGAGAGTGAAGTGGCGTACCCCTTTGTTTA
>CAZJUM010000307.1:0-1541 GCA_964549175.1 uncultured Pseudomonadota bacterium
ATAGCTCTTCGAGACTATGGAGCCACCAGAGAGAAATTAGCTGAACAGTTACCTATTTTAATGACAATCTGTGATGATCCGTTTGGTGAGTTTATTATTAACCTGAGTTCGATATAACTACACCGCTATCGGCAGTTGCCCTAATGCATCGGGTTCTAATTTTAAAGACGGCTTTTTCTCCTGATAAGATTGAGCCGCTAAAGCCCCCACCAGATTAACCAAAAATTTTTTACACTACGATGGCGGGAATGCTCAATTTGAGAACTATTCTTCAATTGATCATTAATGGTTTCAATAAGAGAGCGCTTTCTTAGCAAGATTTTTTCAGACGCTGTCATCAAACGGGTTTTCATATTTTTGCGAGCACTTGTGATTAGCTTTAAGCCCTGATCATAAAGCAGCTCGAAAAACTTCTGGGAAATGTAGCCTTTGTCGCCAAATAAGAGATCGATTAAATCAGCAGCCATTTGAGGAACCGGCTTTCTGTCGTCCACATTGCTTCGCGCAAATAAACGGCTTTATTTAAAAATCCTCACTCTGATGCTGGCATCACACTACCTTCCGGATACCTTATTTTTTATTTCCGGAACAGCACTTCTAGCCCAGTCAGACGGATCGGATATACTGCCAGATGGAGGTTTTTGATTTTCTTGCGAATAACCCTCACTGGCAGTTCATTGACAATAATCGTGCTCTTATTAGTATTCACTTTGATTCCTTCTCATCATTCAATTGCAGTTTTTCCTTTGTAAACAAGATTTGCACTACTTCATCCATATGCCTTTTCAGAGGCGGATAACTGATACTTTGATAGTTTTTTACGTCAACCCGCAAGCTGATATTGCTTTCATCAAATAGTGTATTGATGCGGTTGATTTCTTGTTGATTAAGTTCTCCGTACAGCACTATATCAATATCTGAATAGTGTTTATATTGACCATTCGCTCGGGAGCCCAAAATACCCACTTTTTCTATTTTAGTGGCATAGTTAATTAGCACTTGTTTAATAGTCCGCAGCTCTTTGTCAGACAAACCATGTTTAATTTTCATCATTATAGACTTTGCATACTTTCATTTAAAAGTTTTTCGTATAGCTGATCAAACAATGAAAGATACCTTGTATCAACATCTTCTATTATTTGGGCAAAAACCATATTGTCATATGTATGACTCATTTTATTGCGGGCATCCAAAGCACTCATCCATTGCTCACGATTGGTTATGACTTTTGCCTCAATAGCCGCGCGAATGACCGCTTGAGGTGTAATTTTGTCCAGCACTATGCCGCTATCCTCAAGATAGTCTTTGATGGTTTTCCATGTTAACTCCCAAGTATATTCAAATCGTTGAATAATACCCTCTTTTTCCAGATCAGATAATTTTTTGTTATGCTTTAACTCAATTGCTTCGCGTAGTAGGCTAAATGCTCGTTTAAAGTTATCAAATCTATATTGCCATCTAAGTTTGTCGTTCATGTTCGCCCCTTTAGAGTTATAGTTGATTCTTGTGTTTGAGAGTGAAGTGGCGTACCCCTTTGTTTA
>CAZJUM010000308.1:0-1502 GCA_964549175.1 uncultured Pseudomonadota bacterium
CAAGTAAAAAATGAACTTTTTGGCGCTTTTTTAATAAGTTCTGAATAGATACAAATTTAAACCCTAATCTCCCCACATCGTATATAAAATCTGCGTGCTATTGCCTGCTGTGGGAGGAACCACCGCTTTTGATCACACTGAGGATCTCCCCATCGCTCTTCTTGAACAGCTTCCTTAGCTTTCCATGAAAAACATGTTTATGAATGTGCTATCGCCTTTATATCGCCAACCCGGTTATCATAAACCGGAATTTGGAGTCTTCAGTCTTTTTCGATCCTGAAACTGGATACGATCACCGCCAAACCCTGGTCGACCCGCGGATTAAATTCTACCTGATTGTCTGCTATTGACATCCTAAATTTGCCAATAATGCCTTCCATCCCCGCATCTGCGGGGATCCGGTTGATTTTGTCCGCTTTTCAGCCATTTTGTTTCTGTCATCCCGCGGATGCGGGGATCCGGGAAACCATTTGGTTTCTTAGACTTTTATTGTTAGATTCCCACTTTCGTGGGAATGACAGGGGTGATCAAAGAAAAAGGGTTACGAAGTGTACATAATCAGTAAATCCTAAATATTCGCTTGAGTTCAATCTGAGCTTAATTGAGAATAGTATACTTTTTGGCAACCAGTCATAAAGTTCCTTTCCGATTACCATTAAAGCCACGTCGAATAATCCGATAAGATTAGAACTATGGAATTACAAAAGGCATATTTAGCTTTAGGAAGCAATACTTCTCCAAGAAGGGAACACATCCTGAATGCTATCAATCTCTTAAAAAACAGATTCCCGGAAGGATTCAGAATCTCATCGCTGTATTTAACGCGGGCATTCCGAAACAATAAGCAAGATGCATACTATAACTGCTGTGCTTGTTTCGAGACAGACATATCCCCTGAGGAACTCTTAAAAACAATTTTAGCATTTGAAAAACAGATAGGAAGAACCCGGAACGGGATAAAATGGAGTTCACGAATTATCGATATTGACATCGTGCTTTACGGCGCGACAATCATCGAAAGTTCGAATCTGACAATTCCTCACTACGATTTAAACCAACGGGATTTTTTTATCATTCCTCTAACGGAACTAGACCAGCAATTAACCAATCCCAAATCCAACCAATTATTAAGCCAAATACTTAAAGCCATTCCCGAGGATTTGTTGACCTACCCCAGGAAAGAGACCGCGGACCTCAAGCAATAATCTAAATATTTTAGCGAAGTCGTCGATAGCCTCGGATTGTGTAATCATCATCATCCGGCTTTTTATATCGAGGTTTTTTAAGATTTAACCCCATCAATGATAATTTTATGTAAGTGATTGAAATAATTACCACTCAAAATAAAGTAAAATTGTATCTATTCAGAACTTATTAAAAAAGCGCCAAAAAGTTCATTTTTTACTTGACAAGGTTTTTGACGGATTTTTGTTAATCCGCCTACATGAGACAGTCTACAGAGATTGGGTACGGTAACGGACGATAAAAAGCCTTTATAGGGA